>CAXTPM010000573.1:0-3788 GCA_964245865.1 uncultured Fimbriiglobus sp.
ACCCCATGCCAGTTATCTTCAACGACACGACCAGCTACGAGGCCGCCAACTTCGGCAAGCTGATGCCGGGCCAGACCGCGAGGCTCACACTCGCGCAGCCCCTGCTGGAGCACCTGACCCGCGATTGGGTGCCGGAGTACGCCGACCAGGACCGCTTCGGCGTCTTCCACGTGCGCGTCAACTGCCGGCTGGTCGGGGCGTCGAGCTACGACTTGGCCGAGGACAGGAGGCCGGTGACGCTCCAGTTCCACTGGCGCCCGGCGGGTTTTAAGCCGGACGCGAAGAACGTGAAGGAGGCGCTCGGGATAGGGCCTTACGTCACGATTGAGTGACGGGCGCCCCGGCGGGTCAGAACAGCGTGGTTTGCTGCCCCTGCCCCCGCTTCACCTTCGGCCTGCCCACCGCCGGCTCCGGCTCGGCGAACTGGTCCTCGAACTCCTTCCCCTTCCCGGCCCTGAGCGCTTCCACGAGCGCGGTTAGGTAGGCTTCCGCCCCGCCCAGCGCGGCGACGCTGCCGGCCTCGCAGAAGTGGCTCCAGTGGTCGCCGCCGGTGAACGGGATGGGGTTCCCCTCGAACTGGTAGTGGTCGCGCCCCGGAGACGCGTTCGCCGTGTAAACCACCGACGCGCCCTCGCACGGCAGCGGGGTCCTGACCGGCCTGGGCTTCGCGCCCAGTGCGGGGCCGTGGCGGCGCGCCGCGCGGGTTGCGATGATTTTAGCCAGCGCCGCCACCTGCGGGTCGTGGTGCTCGCAGAACAGGGGCAGGCGCCGCACCCACCACAGGGCCTCGGCGGGCGCGGAGGGCACCATGTCTGCGGCGATCCAGTGGGGCTTCTCGCCCGCTTTCAGGCGCTCGGCGATGCGGTCGAGCGGGTCCACGCGGCGCTAAATGTACAGGCCCACGCCCTCGTCCCCGCGCCCCTTGGCCAAATCGTTAGCAAGCCGCTTGGCCAGTACGACCGACACGGCGGTCTTTGGCATTCCCCAGCCGCGCGCCTCGGCCTGGAACGAGAACCCGGCGTCGGATAACTTGGCCTTCTCCTCGGCGCTGGGCTTGGCGTCGTCGCGGAACAGGATGAGCGTCTGGGGGGCGAGCCACGGCTTGCGGGCGTCCATCTCGCACTCGACGGCGATGCCGACCGAGTTGAGTTGGGCGTAGCGGACGTTGGGGCGGCGCGCCGGAGCCGACTTGGCGGGTTCCGGGGCGTCATTGGCCTCAGTGTGTGCCGCGCCGTTCGATGCGGGCTGGGCGAACGCCGCCACGTCGAAGCTGGTGTCCGGCTCGTCGCGGTAGGCCGCGTGCAGGTAGGCGGGCGCGCTCACCGCAACTTCGGCCACGGGGGCTTCGACCGGCGGGTGCTACTCGGGGTAGCCTGTGGGGATTTCAGCGACTTCGGACTGGGCGATATATTCGGCGACGGGCTTGTTTTTGGGTTTCCTGGCCATGGGGCGCTCTCCTGCGTGGGTTTCGCAGGGTTTAGCGCAGCGTGGGGCCGCGTGTCAAAGCAAATCACTCCGGGGGAGGTGCGGCGTCCTCGGGCGGCTTCGGCTGCGGGCGCGTCATCCAGAGCCAGGGAGCGTTGGCCGGCGGTCTCCTGATCGTGGTGTAGTCGAGCGCGCTCTCGCTTGCGAACACCATCGCCGTCTCCTCGCACTCGCGCGCGGCAAACCGCGTCCGCTGCGTGAGACGGCCCAGCAGTGTAGCGATCTCGCCCAGCCCCCACGCCACCCTGGAATAAATCTTCCTGTTCTCCCGCGCCCGTTTCACTTCGGTGCGCAAGGCGGCGACGTGGTGGGTGAGGATTGCTAGCGCCTCCTCCGCGTCGGCGAGGGCGCTCTCGTAGCGGGCGGCGTCCTCAGCTATCGTCTCCGCCTCGGTGGGCTTTGGCACGTAGACGATCTCCAGCGATTTGACGCCGAGGTGGGCGAACGCCCCGGCCTCGTAGGCTTCCTGGAACAGTTGGAGCGCGCGGGGTGGTCCGGCGAACTCGATTTCCACGGACCCGCTCCTCTTCTCGGCCAGCCGAACTAGCGCCAGCTCGGCTCGCAACTCGGCAATGATTTCCTGCGCGGCCTTCTCAAGCCTGTCTCGTACCACGTCGGTCAAGCCCCTTAACAGCTCTTCCCCGTCCGTAATTGTACCCGATTGCCCCCCGGAAGCGTCGGCGGTTGCCGACGCCAGTCCTTCGCCTTCGTTGAGACTCGCCGCCAGCAGTGGCCGGATGTCATCGACCAGCCCGAAAACCTTGGCGTAGGCCGCGAGCGTCGCCACCTGGCACGGCCCCCCCGCTTCGTGCCGCTTGACCGAGCTGACCGAGTATTTAACCTTGTTGGCCAAGTCCTCTTGCTCCCAACCCATCTCGACGCGCCGCCTCTTAATCTCCGCGCCGTTCGGCCTGACCGTGTTGGCCCGCGCCGACTTCTCGCCCTCTGGCATTGCTGACCCGCAGATTGGACTTGGATTGGCCGGGGCTTGGTTTGAGGGCTTTACCGGGGGCCGGTACTTTGGGCTTATCGACGGGGCGAACCAGTCTCGCTGGGCTTCCTAGCAACTCCGCCCCGTCGATTGTAAGCCCGAGCCGGGGGCGTTGCAACCCGGCGATCCACAACCCGACCGCCCATACGGCCCGCCTCCCCGGCGAGGTTGTTTCGGTCCCCCTCAGCGGCGCCCCGGCGCCGCCCCACGCGAGTACCTTTATGTCCCGCTCCCGCACCAAGCGGCGCAACCAGCGCGCCCCCGAGTCCGCCCGCCGCCGCGCGTTGGTGGCTGCGTTCGTGAAGTCCCGCCGCGACCCCGCCGAGTTCGCGGCCCACGTCCGCAAGCTGGCCGCGAGCCGCGACGCGGTGTGGCCCATCGCCGAGGCCGCCCTCCCGCCAATCACCGACCTGGAGCGGGCCGTCATCGCCCGGATCGTCGCGCCGCACCTGGACGGCTCGGGGTCCGGGCGATCTAAGGGGCGCATCGACCGCGCCCCGAAAGAAGCTGCGGCCGCCGAGTCCGACGATGACGACGCCTAGGAAGCAACTTTCCGGGCGGGGGGGCACCGCCCCCCCGCCCTTCCCCCGCCCCTTTGACCCCGAACTGAGGAGACAGCCGCATGACGGCCCCGCCCCCCCACGCCGCCGGCGAAGTCCGGCCCTACTCGCACGACGACTACGCCGCCCCGGCCCCGCGCGGGTTCGAGCGGCCCGAGGACATCGAGGCGTTCAAGAAGGACATCGACGAGCACGGCCAGTTGGTGCCCGTCGTCCTTGCATTCATCGCGGGCGTTCTCACTTTAGTCGATGGCTACCGGCGCGTCGCGGCCCTCAAGGCGCTTGGCGTCGAGACCGTCCTCGCCTACGTCGATGAGCGGATCACGACGCACGCCCAGGCCGTCGCCTTCCTGTTCAAGAGCGAGGCCAGGGCCGGGCGGCACTTCCTCGACCTGGCCCGCCGCGCCGCCGAGCTGATCGCGTCGCTGGGCTGCACGCAGGCCGAGTGCGCCAGACTGCTCGGCATCTCGCCCGCGCGCTGCTCGCAGCTCCTCTTGCCGCTCAACTACCGGCCCGAAGTGCGGGCGCTGTTCGAGTCGCAACTGACCCTCCAGCACGCCGTGGTGCTGGCTTCGCTCCCCCTGGCCCAGCAGGAGGAGTGGCTCGTCCACGCGGCGGACAAAGAGCTGAGCAGCGGCCAGCTCAAGGCGCTGGCCTTCCCGAAGCGCAAGAAGTCGAACCCGGCGACGCTCCGCGTGCCCCTCGGCCCCGGAACCCTCAGCTTCCCGGCGTCAACCACCGTCGGGGAGCTG
>CAXTPM010000574.1:0-3761 GCA_964245865.1 uncultured Fimbriiglobus sp.
GCCCCGACGCAGTGGGCAAACTGCTGGCCGCGTACAAGGAGGGGGCGAGTACCGCCGACGCGGTGAAGTCGGCGTGCGGGGTCGAGGTCGCCAAGCTGGAGGCCGACTACCTGCAAATGGTGGGCGAACTCGTGAAGACCTTCGGCGCACCGGCGGTGGCGGCGAGCGCGCCCAAGACCGTCGGCGAACTCGAAGCGGCCGTGGCGGCGAACGCCGACGACAATGAGGCCAGCGCGCAGCTCGCCGAAGCCTACTTGAAGCGCGACATGCCCGTCGAGGCCCGGCGGCTGGTGGACCGCGTGCTCACCGGCGACGCGACCAACCCGCTGGCCAACCGCGTCAAGGCCCAGCTTTTGGAGCGCGGCGGCGACGAGGAGGCGAGCATCGCGGTGCTGGAGCGCGTGCGCGCGGAGCACCCCAACGACGTGCCGACGATTACCATGCTCGGCCGGGCCTACGCCGGGGCGGACGACCTCGACAAGGGGGTCGAACTCTACGAGACCGCCCACAAGCTCGTCCCCCACGATGGCCCGTGGCTCGAAACCTTGGCGCGGCTGTACATGCAGTCGGGGCGCACCAAGGACCAAATTCGCACGCTCGCCGAGGTCGCCAAGGCGCAGCCGGACAACCTCGACGCCCGCCTGACTCTGGCGAAGGCGGCAGTCAAGGCGAAAGATTTCGTTAAAGCGCTCGAATACGCGATCGACGCCCTGCGCATCAACCCGTCGAACGCCGATGTGCAGGATGTCGTGATCGACGTGCTCGAAGCCGCCGGCATGAAGGAACTCGCCGACAAGTACGCCAAGCGCTTCGCCCCGGAGTAGTCGCCACCCGAGTGAATCGTGGCCGCAGTGCCGAGGCCGTGCTACAATCGCAGCGACCCCCGTGCGAGCAGGTGCCCCGTGCCGTCGATCACACTCGCCGAACTCCAGGACCGCGTGCGCGAGCTGTTCGGCGAGAAGGACGCGCGCCGCGGCGTCGAGGGGACGTTCATGTGGTTCGCCGAGGAAGTCGGCGAACTCTCGGCGGCTTTGCGCGGCGGCGACAAGCTCGAGCAGGCGCTGGAGTTCGCCGACGTGCTGGCGTGGCTCGTCACACTCGCCAACGTCGCCGGCGTCGATCTTTCCGACGCGGTGGAGCGTAAGTACGGCGCCGGCTGCCCTGGGTGCCGCGAGACCCCCTGCGGCTGCGGCGCGGCGATCAAACCTTAACCAACCGAGCGGGACCGACCCGATGCGACTAACCCGCCCCGCTCTCATCGCCCTCGCCGTGGCCGCGCTCGCCCCATTCGGCGGCGGGGCGCGGGCCGAGGACTACCCGCTCAAGATCGACGCGGCGCGCTTCGGCGTCCCCCCCGGCCGCTACGCCGGCGACAAGGACGTGGCCACCGCCAAGTCGAACCCGTCGGCCAAGCGCGGCCAGTACGGCCCCCTGCAACTCGACCTCACCGTGAAGGCCGAATACCCCGGCGGCGCGCTCGTGCGCGTCGAGAGCCGCGACGAGGACGACCTCCGCACCACCGTCACGCTGCCGCTCTTGAGCACGCTCAAGGACCAGCGCCCCGGCACGCAGTTGACCGGGCGCGACTTCGGCTACACCCCCTACGCCAGCATCGGGGCGCGCAACGGCACCCTCACCGTGACGATCCTCAGCGACGACGGCAAGTTTAGGCGGCTCGCCGAGCCGTTCGTGATGCGCAGCGTGCCCCTCAGTAGCCCCGCCACTTACGTCGTGGTGTCGCTCGGCAACAAGCTCCCCGGTTTCGACCTGCCGGGGGACGCGAACGACCCCTCGAAAGTCGCCCTGCGGGGCGGCCGCGTCGAGAGCGCGGCGTTCCTGAGCCTCGAAGACTTGCCCGACCAGTGGATCGGCTACCAGTCGGCCGACTTGGTGGTGCTGACCACCGGCGGCAACCCGGCCAACTTCGTCGGCCCGCTGTTCGCCTCCGACGCACCGCAGTCCACTCGGGCGCGGCGCGAGGCGCTCCTGGAGTACGTCCGGCGCGGCGGCAAACTCTTGATTAGCGTCGGCACCAACGCCTCGGCGCTCGCGCAGTACCCCGCGTTCCAGGCGATTCTGCCGCGGGCACTCAAGACCGACCCGCCGACGACTTCGCTGCCCGTGCTGCCAGTCTACGCCCAGGTGCAGGGGTCCACCGTCAACGAGACTCTCCGGCCGAAGTCCGGCGCCGGCGGCGTGACGGTGGCGAACCTCGGCCCGCCCGCCGACCCCCGCGCCCGCACCCTGCTTCCTGTAATCGACGACCCCAACCCCGGCACGCCGCCGTGGGTGGCCCAAGCTCCCTACGGTCTGGGGCGCATTACCCTGGTGGCCATCGACCTCGACCAGTCGCCGTTCCTCGACTACGGCAGCCGCCCGGCGTTCTGGGACTACCTCCTGCGCCAGGCCGGCAGCGACCGCGCGGCCCTCGCCGCCCCTGGGAACGCCAACAACTACGCCGACTTCTACCGCGAGAGCGAGGCCGAGTGGGCCACGGCACTCCGCACCCACGTCGATACGTTCGACGGCGTGCCGGTCGTTAGCTTCGGCTGGGTCGCGCTGTTTATCGCGCTGTACACCCTGCTCATCGGGCCGGTCGAGTATCTGGTGCTGAAGTATGTGTTCAAGCGCCTCGAACTGACGTGGATTACCTTCCCGATCATCGTCGTGACGGTCAGCGTCGCGGCCTACTTCACGGCTTACGCGATCAAGGGCAAGGACTTGAAGCTCAACAAGGTCGATGTGATCGACATCGACCTCAGCGGCAAGCGCGTCTACGGGCACAGCTTCTTCACTGTATTTAGCCCGCGCATCGACGCCTACACCGTCGGCGTCGAACCCCGCGCCGAGTGGGCGACCCCGAACCCGAGTTCCGCGCCGCTGGTGACGGCGCTCACCGGCAGTTCCGGCGGGAGCGAGGGGATTATTAGCCGGGGCTACACAGTCAACACATCTACCGACGGGCGCAACCTTGCGGTCGGCACGGCGCTCGACCGGGTGCCGATCCAGGTATGGAGCACCAAGGCGTTCGCCGGCCGCTGGGTGGGCGACCTGCCCGCCAAGCCCCTGATTACGGCCGACCTGTTCCACCCGCCGGGGGACGCGAAACTCGTCGCCGGCTCGTTCGTCGCCGACCTGCCGGTGGCGAGCCTGGACGACGCGCACCTCATCTACGGGGGTCGGGCGTACATTCTGCCCAACCTGACGCCGGGCCTACGCGTCGAGGTGCCGGCGACGGGGCTAAAGGACGACCCGAACTGGTTCACCGCCGCCAACAGCGCGCTGCCCAACTTGCAGAACCAGGGCTACCAGCCGTACAACCCCACGCCGGTGGCGGCGAACGCGGTTTCGGAGGTCAACTTCTGGGGCGTGCTGTTCCACGAGAAGGGGCGCGGCGGCGCGGACCTCGCCAACGCGGGGCTGCGGCACCTCGACCAGTCCTGGCGCGTCGGGGGCGGCGGCAAGGAGTCGCCGGCCGACGAGGCGATTCTCGTGGGCCGCGTGCGCGCCACCGGCGGCGCCGAGCCGCTGATGACCGACCCCGCCGGGCCGAGCGGCACGACGCTCTGGCTGCGCGAGACCCCCGGCTCCGGCCCGCGCACCCCCGTGCCGGGCACGCTGCGCCAGGAGACCTTCGTCCGCGTCTACGTCCCGATCCGCCCCGCCGCGGCCAAGTAACTCGAATCAAGCGCGCCACGACCCACGCACCACGAACCACGGGCTTATCGATGATTGAGTGCCGCGACCTGACGAAAAAATAC
>CAXTPM010000575.1:0-3754 GCA_964245865.1 uncultured Fimbriiglobus sp.
GGAAGCCGTCGCCCTCGGCAAGCCGGTGGTGGTCGCCTGGCCCGACGCCCCGGCCTCGCGGCAGTACCTGGCCTGCGCGGCGCTGTTGGAGTCGCGCTGGCAGTCCGAGGCGACCGACGCGAGCATCACCCGCGCGGGGCTTCCCGTGGCCGGCCTGCGCGCCGGACTCGCCCGCCAGGCCACCAAGCCCGGCGTGGCACTGCTAGACAAGCCGGGCGATGCCGCCGAGGCCGTCGAGTCGGGCGGCGACTCCGAGGCCGACCTGTTCCTCGAAGCCCGTACCAAACTCGCCGAGCAGCCCGTCTCGGGCCGGACGCAGACCTACGGCCCCGGCCGGGCCGCCCCCGCGCAGGCGTTCAAGGGGCCGGACCTCCTCGACCCCCGCGCGCGCGACCAGACCGGCCCCCCGGCGTGGCAGTACGCGCTGCTGGCGGCGAGCGCGCTGCTGGCGGTCGGCGCGGCGGCGTGGTTCGCGCTGGGCTAAAATCGCTCCGACTGGAGTCCCCCGTGCGCCTCGCCCCCCTGCTCCTCCTCACCCCGCTCGCCCTCGCCGCCGCCCCGCCCGGCCGCGCCGCGCTGGTGTACGCCCCCGGCCCGCCGGCGAACCCGCTGAAGGGACTCGTCCCGTACCTCGGCGCCGGCTCCGGCCAAGGGGGCGAGCGCTTCCCGCACGCGCTCGAGTTCGACTACTTCGCCCTCGGCAAACTCGTGGCCGGCCCCGGTGCCTACGACTGGTCGCCGCTCGAAGCCGCGCTCGACGGCGCCGCCTCGCGCGGGCACCAGCTCGTCATCCGCGTCTACCTGGAGTACCCCGACAAGCCCGGCGGCATTCCCTCGTTCCTGGTCAAAAATGGCCTGAAGGTGCATAAGTACCTCAACACCAACACGCAGCCGCTGCCGCCGGCCAAGGTCGAGACGCCGGACTACGCCGACCCGAACCTGCGCCGGACCCTACGCGAGTTCGTCGCGGCCCTCGGGGCGAAGTACGACGGCGACCCGCGCCTCGGCTACGTCACCGCCGGCCTACTCGGCACCTGGGGCGAGTGGCACACCTACCCGCGCGACGAGTTGTTCGCCAAGCCCGAGGTGCAGCGCGAGGTGCTCGACGCCTACGAGGCGGCTTTCCGCCGCACGCCGGTGCTGCTCCGCTACCCCGCCGGGCCGAAGAACACCGAGTACGCCGCGAACGACGCGCGGCCGTTCGGCTACCACGACGACTCGTTCGCCTGGGCCACGCTGCCCAACGGCAAGCCGGACACCGAGTGGCACTTCCTGAATCTGCTGAGCGCGGCCGGGCCGAAGGCAGCGAGCAAGTGGAAGACGCACCCCGTGGGCGGCGAGATTCGCCCCGAAGCCTGGGGCAAGTGCTTCGACGCCGACCCCGGCGACGCCCGCATCCAAGACTTCACCAAATGCGTCGAGGCCACGCACGCCACCTGGCTGATGGAGAGCAGCCTGTTCGACCCCGCCAAACCTCCTACGCCCGAGCGCAGGCGCCGCGCAGTCGAGAAAATCCGCCGGCTGGGCTACGAGTTCCACGCCAAGTCCGCCTCCGTGGCCGTGTCGGGCGGCAAATTGGCCGTCGAGGTCGAAATCGAGAACCGCGGCGTGGCCCCGTTCTACGCCGAGTGGACGTGCGAGTACGGCCTGTTCGCCGGCGGTAAGCTCGTGCGCGCACTGCCTGGGTCCGGCAAGCTCTCGGGCCTGCTGCCCGGCGACCCGGCGCGAGTTTGGAGCGAGCGCTTCGACTTGGGCGGCGTGAAGCCGGGCACCTACACGGTGGGGCTGCGGGTGCCGAACGCGCTGCCGACTGGCCCGCCTGTGCGCTTCGCCAACGCGGAGCAAGACGCGCTGGCGCCGGGGTGGCTGGCGCTGCCGGGGCTAGCGATGGTAGGGGATTAGCCGACTAGCCATCGCGTCCGCATCAGAACACCTCGGACGTTGCTTTACCCGGACACAGCGACTAAAATCGACCCGTCGCCCGACACGCTTGCGACTGCGAGGACAGTTCATGGCATCTCCGTTCCGCACCCTGCTCGGCGTCGATGTGTTCGAGAGCCGCGTCACGCCGTCGGCATCGCCCACCGCGCCCCACGCGAGTTAGGCCGAGTCCAACACGACCAACGCCGCCGTGGCTAGTCCGTACGTGTTTCTGGACATTTCTGCGCTCGATGGGGACCACAACGGGACCAACGACAACGTCACGCAACTGAGCGTGACCGTCTACACCGAGGACGGGCGCACCGTTACCGTCACTGTTAATGTGCGTCCTGGGCAGGACACCTCGTCGGTCGCCGGCCAGATCGCGTCGGCGCTGCAAGCGGAAGGCGTGGACGCCACCGCCAACGGCTCCTCACTCACCATCCGCGGCCGCGATGGCTCTCCCGTCGAGGATGTGAAGGTGCAGACCACCGGCAGCACGGTGGGCGCAGACAACCCCAACGTCGGGGTGGTCGGGGTCACGGGTTACAACGGTGCCACAGGCTCCGGCACCAAAAACTTGCCACGCAACCAGGCATAGTAACTGGTGTACCTAGTGTGCTCACAGCGTTCTGTTTGCAGGACTAACTCTACTACAGCGTGGAGACAATTATGCATTTACTCTTGATCGGGTTGGCTCTGGGTAGCGTCGCCCAAAATCAACGCCTCTCGGCGCTGCGGCCCAACTCGGAGCGGCCTGCCGGCGTAGTAGTTGACCGGCGAGGTCCGCCCCAGCTCGTGAACTTCAAACTCGTCGAACTGGTCTATTTGCAGGGGGTCGCCGAACCCGTCCGCATCGAAAGCTCTTGCGGCGGTTGGTTGCCGTACGTGTCTGAGCCTCAACTGTTCCTCCGGCGCAACCTCCAAGGTTTCGAGGCACGTAAGGTGGGCGAAACTAAAATCGAACTGACCCGCTACCGCACCCCGGACGGCGTCATGCGCCGGATCACCAAGATCGAGTACCAGTCGCCGGACTTGCCGCCCTGGCAACTGCCCAAAGTGACAATGCCGCCTCGCGGCGACTTCTAGCGCTTGGCACCGCACGATACTTCCGGCCCGGCCGCATTCTTACAGGAGTGCGGCCGGGCCGGCATCGTTTGGCTCGTTCCCACCCCCGCCCCGGCACAATCCCCCTCAAGCTTTGCGCCGGTCGTGCCGATTCTACTCCCCAGAGGGACCAGAGCGGCCGCGCCTGTTGTGGGGGTCGGCCGGGGTTGCCGGCTCGGGTTACCCGGTGCGGCTTCATGTGCAAGGGGAGCGTGTCATGCGAATGAAGTGGCTCGGGACGATCGCGGCGGTCGCGGCCGGGGCAGGCTCGGCCCTGTCGCAGACCCCGCCCCCGCCGATGCCCATCGGACCCGCCGGCGGCGCGGAGATGGGCGGCCCCGGAATGATGGGCGGACCCGGCATGGGCATGCCGGGCATGGGCGGCGTCCAGCCGGTGCCGTACCAGGGGCCGGGGATGGGCATGGGTGGCCCCCCCGGCATGATGGGCATGGGGATGGGCGGCAACCCCGGCTTCATGGGGTCGGGCCTCGAAAACCTGCCCCAAGACGGCCCCGGCATGGGCGGACCCGGCTACCCCGGCGGGCTGCACGGCCAGGCGCCCTACCAGTTGCCCCAGTCGGTGTCGAACCTCAACAGCGGCTACAACCGCGCCATCGCCGCGCGCTCGTGGCTCGACCTGGAGTACCTGCTGTGGTTCTCCAAGTCCCAGCCGACGCGCTACCCCTACGTCACCAGTAGCGCCCCGATCGCCGACGGCATCCTGGGC
>CAXTPM010000576.1:0-495 GCA_964245865.1 uncultured Fimbriiglobus sp.
CCCCGCCACACCGGCCATACCCGCCAGCGCTAGGAACACGATCAGCCCGATGCTGCCCAGCAGGCCGTCCATCCCGTCGAGTAAGTTGATGGCGTTGACCGCCGCGAGGAACCACAGACACGTGAGCGGCACCTCGAGCACGCCCAACTCGACCACGCTGCCGAACACCGACACGAACTTGATGCCGTACCCGCCGGGAATCACCAGCACCAGCACCGCCGCGAGTTGACCCAGCAACTTGTGCCGGGCGCGCAGGGCGATCAGGTCATCGACCAGCCCGAGGGCCGCGATGCCGATGCTCGCGCCCAACAGGGCCGGTAACTGCCCCGGTTTCATTCCGCTAAGGAGTTCGGCGACCTCAGGCACCAGGTTGGTGACCGCGAGCAGACCCAGGACTGACCCGAGCAGAACGCCCAAGCCGCCGGCGATCGCCACCGGCTGGGCCTGGAGTTTCCGGCGACCGTCGGGCTTGTCGGTCAGTCCGCCGCGCCGGGC
>CAXTPM010000576.1:505-3744 GCA_964245865.1 uncultured Fimbriiglobus sp.
CCAGCCCGCGTGCGGCGAACGTGGCCACGAGTCCGGCGGTGAACGTGCCGGCGAATACGATTGCGTGGTGCGACATCATAGGTGGTGTTTCGACCTCTCACCGTCGTCAAAGCGGGGCGCGGCGAACCGGGGTCCGCGTGCCGGCGCCGGGCGGGGTACGATTCGGTTGGGAGAGAGTAGCGTTAAGCTATCAGCCGAATCGCGGGGCATCAACCAAAATCCCTCAACTTACCAAACCGTCACAGTCGATTCGCTGTCGCCACCAGTTTAGGACGCGACCGTGTAAGATCGGTGTAGGACCGGAGAGAAGTCGGCGTCAGTTTCCCGCCCCCGCCACGCCGGGGCGCGCCCACGGGCAGGCCCGGTAAAGTTCCTCGCCGATCTTGCGAGCCAGATCGACCCCGGCGGCGCGGGCGCGCGGCCCCCCCGCCGGGACGACCACCACCACCTGGAGCCGCGGCCCTTGCGAGCTGGACTCCGCCCCGATCAGGTCGCCGACCCAGCGGTGCCCGCTCCACGAACTCGAGAGCATCTCGCGCTCGGCCGCGCGCTCGTCGTCGTCGGTCCACACGCGGCCCCCTTCTTGGGTCCAGTAGAGCACCACTTGCTGCTCGGAGCCGTGGCGGAACTCGCGCGCGGTGAGCGCCGCCGAGCCGCCGCCGGGGAACGCCACCACCTCGCCCCACTTGCCCGCCGAGTCGTAGCCCTTGTTGCGCCAACACACGTCGGGGTGGTGGTAGCCCTTGATCGCCGCGCCGGTCCCCCAGTAGAACGCCCAGGCGTAGCAATCCTGACCGAGCGGCGACTCGTAGCGCCGCTGCCACGCCAGGTCCGGCGCCAGCAGGTCCGCGACCGTCTCGGGCACGGGGAACTCCGCGCCGCGCCAGCCGGGCAACTCCAGCGGCACCGCGCCGATCGGCGCGGACTCGGCGACCGCCCCCCGCGTGGTCTGCCCCCCGTAGCCGGCCAGAGCCGAGAGCAGCCCGGCGACGATCACGCACCCCGCTACCGGCCCCGCCCCGCGCCGCGGCCAGCCCGCCCACACCGCGGCCGGTTCGGGTACCGGCACCGCCCTCCCCGCCCCGCCCCGCCTCTCCAATAGCCCGGCGAGCAGCAGCGTCGCCCCGAGGCCGACGAAAATCAGGGCGAACCCCAGCCCCTCGTGGTACGTTCCCTGAATGTACTCCGGCCCGATCTCCTCTTGAATGACCCCGCTCGCCGCCACGCGCAGCACGTTGATGAGCGCCACCACCGGCAGCGCGAGCGCGAGCAGCACCAGCCCCCGCAGCGGCTTGAAGCCCTGCCAGAACGCCACGAACGCCGCGATCGCCAGCATCGCGGTGAGGCTCCGCACCCCGCTGCACGCCTCCTCGACGCGCAGCAGCCCGCCCGGCAGCCGCAGCACGTACTCGCTGCGCTCCACCGCGTAGCCGACCCCGCGCAAGATTCGCTCGGCGCAGGTCGTCGTGATCCCCTGCAGCGCGTCCTGCAGCGGCACCAAGACGCGCAGCGGGATCGGCAGCGCCAAGAGCGGAAACAGCAGCGGGAACAGCACCGCCCGCACCGCGCCGGACCCGCCGCGCGCCAGCAGCCACCCCGCCGCCGCGACCACCCAGGCGCCGACGAGCCACCACAGCAGCAGCGTGCGCGGGCCGATCTGCGCCGCGAGGAACAGCCCCAGCGCGAACGCCACGCCGCCCACGAGAACCGCCGCGCCGCCCAGCCACGGCTCGGGGCGCGCCGGCGCGGCGCGCAGCGCCGGCAGGCAGTCCCGCAGCGCGAGTCCCGCCCCCACTAGGATCAAGAAGCGATCCGCGTAGCTCGGCACCAGCCCCCAATACTGGGCCAGCAGCCCCACTACCGCGAGGGCGCCCGCGCCCAAGAGCGCGAGCGACAGCCGGTCGGGGCCGGCGAGGCGCGCGGCGGCGACCGGCGGAAGCGGCGGGGCGGTGGCGTCGGCGCTCATGCGGCTACTTCTTGGGCGCGGGGGCCGGCGGGGCGAGGCGCTGCGCGTCGGCGAGCAGCGCCTTCGCCTCGGCGCGGTACAGGAACGGTGCGACCACGGTTTCGGCCGACTTCAGCACCTGCACCGCGTCGCCGTAGCGCTTGGCGTCGAACAGCGCCCGCGCCAAAAAGTAGCCGCTGTCCGGGGTGAGCGGCCCCCGCTGCGTGGAGACGATCCCCTCGCGCAGCGCCTCGTCCGCCCGCCCGGCCTTGTGGTAGGCGTAGCCTAAAATCGCGTGCGCCTCGCCGTCGGCGTCGTTCTTGCGCACCTCGCCCTCGGCGACCTCGACGGCGCGCCGTTGCTTGTTCTTGTCCGCCGACTCGGCGAGCACGATCGCCAAGTTGTACGCGGCGAACTTGTTGCTGGGTTGCTCGCGGTGCGCCTCCTCGAAGATCGGCTCGGCGGCGGCGTAGTTGCGCTGGTGCCGCAGCAGCAGCCCGCGCAGGAGGCTCGCCTGGAGCACCGCCTCGCGGTCGCGCGGATCGACCAACTTGGCGACGGCCTCCAAGTACGGCTGCGCCTCGGGGGCGCGGCCCTGGTCGAGCAGGAACGACCCGTAGGCCGAGTGCGCCTTGGGGGCGTTCGGCGCGGCCGCGACGGCGCGCTTGAACCACGCCTCCGCCTGCTCGGCCTTCGCCGCGCCGTACAGCCCCGCCATTTGGAGTTCCGCCTGCGGCACCGCGGGGTCGTCTTTGGACGCCTGCTGGAACTGGGCGAACGCATCGTCGGGCTTGTTCTCCGCGAACAGCACCGAGCCGAGTTTCACGCGCGAGAAACTATCTTTGGGGTCGTCGGCCAACAGTGTGTTGAGCTGGTCGCGCGCGGCGGGGTAGTCGCGCCTCCCCTCGAACGCGAGCGCGAGGCCGCGGCGCGCCTCCCGAGTGAAGCGCTTGCGCTGCTCGGCGTCCCAGCGCGGCTCGGCGGCGAGCGCCACGGCGGTCTGGCAGCTCAGCACCGCGTCGGTCGCCCGCCCCTCGCGCAGCGCGAAGTTCGCATTCAGCAAATACACTTCCGGGTGCTTGGGGTCTTCGGCCGCGGCGGTCTCGAGGTTCTGCCGCGCCGCCGCCCCCTCGCGGATGCCGTCGAACAGCATCGACATCGCAAGGCGCGGGGGCGTGAGGCGCGGGTTGGCCCGCGCGGCGTCCTGGAGTTCCTTGAGCGCCCGGTCGAAGTCGCGCGCCGCGAACGCCTCGCGCGCCCTGGCCTCGGGGCCGGCGGGCACCACGGGGGCGGG
>CAXTPM010000577.1:0-1455 GCA_964245865.1 uncultured Fimbriiglobus sp.
CGCCAGCATGGGCGAGGTGGTGCGCGCACTCGAAGCCTGGCTCGGGGTGCAGCCCGCCGCCGCCGGGGTGGCGGCGCGCGAGGAGCAGATTCAGGCACTCGAGGCCTGCGCCGGGGCGTTCGCCGCGTCCCCCACGGCCGCGCTCAAATCAAAGGTCGTCACCGCCGGGGTGGTCGCGTGCCTGACCGCCGCGATCCTGCTGGTATTCTTCGGCCGGCTACCGTGGGCGTTCGGCCTCGCGGGGTTCGTGCTCCAGTCGGCGGTGCTCTACTTCGCGCTCAGTAGCGCCGCGACTCGCACCGATCTGTTCCGCCGCGCCCGGCAGTTCGTCCTCGGGTCGAGCGCCTGGGACGCGACCATCGCCACCTCGGCGCTGCTACTGTTCCTGGCACTCCTGTGGACGCTGAACCTGTTCTGGCTGTGGCTGGGGTTCGGCGCGCTCGCGGGGGCCGCGGCCGTGGCGCTCTCCGTCGGGTTCGACCGCGCGATTCAATCCGAACGGCACGGCCCACTGCGCGACTGCCAGAAGCTCCTGCGGCGGATGCGGCACCAGGGCTACGACGAGGAGCAGTTGCGCCTGTTCGTGGCGAAGTACGCGGGCCGGAAGTGGGAAGAGTTCTTCGAGGCGAACTTCGGCTTCGAGGCCAAGCTCGCGGCGCGCGCGACTCTCCTGCGGAGCGCCTCGGCCGGGCCGCGCGAGACGTTCGCCGGGTGGCGCGAGCCGGTACTGGCGCTGATCGAGCGCGTCGAGCGCGCCCGGCAGGAGTCGCGCGCCCACGAGCTGTTCTGCCACGTCGAGCAGGCCCGCCTCCAGGCCGGCGGGATGCGCAGCACGCTCGCGCGCACCGAGGCCGAGCGCGCCGCGTCGGCCCTGGTGGAGGTGGCCGGCGAGCTGCGCCCGCGCACACCGGCGGGGGCCGACACCTTCGCCGACGCTAGGGCCGCGTCGCCCTCGACCGCGCCGAACCTGCGCCGCATCCTCGAAGCCCCCTCGGCCGCGCTCCTGAGCCTGCCGCCGGCCACGCCGCGCGTGGCGAAACTCGCCCAGTGGGTCGCCGGACACTTCGGGCTTCCGACCCGCGCCGCGTTCGCCGGTCTATTGCTCGGCCTGTGCGCGCTGTGGGTGGCCCAGACCCGCCCCTGGGCCGGCGGCGGGGGCCGGGCACTCGTGATCGACGGCGTGCCGCCCGACTGGACGCGCTGGGTCGATTCGGCCAACGCCGGCTGGGCCGGCGGCTTACTTTTGGTGAGCCTCTACTTCCGCGGCTGGGCGATGGCCAGCCTGGTCTACCTCGGCGCGGCGGTGTGCGCGTTCGGCCCCGACCTCGGCATCCGCACCGTCGAACCCGTGCGGAACACGCACGTGGCGATGCTGTTGGGCAGCGTGGTGGCGATGGTTGGTTTTCGGCTCGGCCGGCGCGGGCGGGGCTAGGGCTTCTTGGCGGGCGGCACTTG
>CAXTPM010000577.1:1465-3744 GCA_964245865.1 uncultured Fimbriiglobus sp.
ACCTCGATGCCCTCGTCGCCAAGGCCGGCCTCGGCGGGCGGCACTTGCGGCGGGTAGATGATCTCGGGCTTGCCGGTGCGTGGCAGCGGCTTGTTGCCGACATCGACCACCATCGACCACTCATCCGCCGGGAGCGTGCCGGGCGGCAGTGTTTTAGCGTAGGCAGGCCCGTGGTGGACCGTAGCTAGCGGCGGCACGTTGGCCGCGTAACGGACTTCGAGGAAGTTCGGCCGACCCGGCAGGCCGTTCACCTTTACGTTGCCGAAATGAACACGCAGTTTCGGCACGGCCGGCCGCTCCTTGAGATTCCAGCCGAAAACTTCGACAAAGGCTGCCAACTCATTCAATATCAGTCGATTGCCTTTGAATCGCGTGGCGCCGACGAACAACGTTTCTTTCTTCGCGTGATTCTCGACAAATGCGCCGACCCAGGTGTAATTTTTACCATCGACCACCTCTCGCTCCAACTTAGCAAGCTTGAACGTATAACGGCCTTTTGTCCAGTTATAGGTCGCTCGCGGGCTGACATGCTTTCCCTCATGATCACTAGCGTTATAAAGTCCACCGAGGCCTGGTTTAACATCGTCGCTAGATATTGTGTCCCACATCATCATCGTAAAGCCCCGTCCCACGTTGTCGGTGCGCCTGCCGTCCTTATCGAGAACGACAGGGATGTTAGTCTGTGCCGAAAAGTAAAATGTAGTACCGCTGATTCTCCCCCCCATCGGACTGATAACCAACCGGCAGTCGGGCGGTAAGTCGTCTAACACCTCGAGATCGACTGACAAGCTTTGGAGGACATATTCTTCAGGTAGGTTCCACCAGACATCGGCGAGGTGCCAGGGTAAGTCCCCGACTTTGGCCGGGTCGTAGGACAGTAACGGAGCCTGGACTCGTCCAACACACAACGACGCGAAAACTGTACAGAGGGTCATAGCGACTAGCAACATTTTTCGACCGGCCACAGAATCTCCCTAATCATTATGATATAAATTAGTACGGCCCGCCGCTTGGGAAGAGCAGCGGGCCGCGTAGACCGAGTTGAGATCGCTTCGCTGAGAGTTGTTGTCTTGATCACGACGTGGCGCGATCGAAGCTGTTAGACAGGCGCGCCAGTAATAATATTTAGAATGTCAAGCCATGGCGGCGTGCCGCGCGGTGGCGCTGGATTTTGAGGCGGTTGTGGGGCAGGTGGCTGCACGCCAGCGCCTGGGGTCACGGTGATGACGCTGCCATCCGGGCCGGTGATCGTGCCGCCGCCGCCGGTTGGATACCCCCTGCCGCCACCGGGAGCGATTTGTGTCGGGGTGCCTGGGCCTGTCGTCGGGTCCGGTTTCGGCGTGAACGTAGCCCCGCCTGCCCCAGCTATCACAACGACGCGCCCGCCGGGGAGGACATAAATCGTCCCGCCCTGTGGGAACATGTAGGTGCCGTCGATGGTTTGGTAAGTCCCACCAGCCGGAACCTGGATCGTGGTAGTGCCAGGCGGCTGCGGCGCTGGCGGCTGCGGCGCCGGTGGCTGAGGTGCTGGGTTCTCGTTACTCGCCAAGTTCACACTCGGGGAGGCGGCCACGAGTTGGGCCGCACTCGCCGGCACGGTAGGCTGGTAGGTCAACGGGTTGCCGGCCACGTCCACGAATACCGCGTTCTGCCAGTCAGTCCACAGCGACGTGTCATCCGGCTGGCTGTTCTGCAAAGCGTTGACGGCAATCGTCGGCTGCCACGAAAGTTGAGAGGCCGGCGTGGTATCGACTGGCGTGTGGGCGTCGCTCGCCACGTACGCGAACACCGGCTGGTGCGTCGCGGCGTCTTGGAACGCATACCACCCCGTGTGCGCCGCAGCGTCTGGGTTCTCGCGCGCCTCCAGTACCTGACAGCCGAGGCTCGCCCTCAGCACGGGGCGGGCACTAGTCGCGCCCCCCCCCCCGCTTTGCGCATCGGCCGAGTCATCAGCCGCGCCAAGATCGCTCGCATGCATGCCTCCAGTTGCGTCCGGCCGGCCGCGACGGCGACCAAGCCGACGCCGATCTTACCAGGCCGCGCGACTGCTGCAAGCGTCGAAGTCGATTTCATCCAACCTTCTCGAACCCCGCCGCGATTTGCCCCGCCCGCCGCGCGGCCTTACAATGCGCCCGCCAGCGCCCCGACAGTCCGCCCCGAGGTTCCCGGCGGTGAGCAGCCCCTTCCCCGGCATGGACCCGTACCTCGAGCGCGCCGACCTCTGGCCGGGGGTGCAGCACCAGCTCGTCGCCGCGTTCTACCAGCTACTCTTGCCGGGC
>CAXTPM010000578.1:0-3735 GCA_964245865.1 uncultured Fimbriiglobus sp.
GGTGCGAGCCGCGGCGCTGCTGAGCGCGAAGTAGAGCACCGCCGACTGGAGCACGAACCCGGCCAGCCCGAACGCCCACGGTAGCCGGCCGGCGAACACCAGCAGGAGCGCGGCGGTCAGGCACGCGACTCCCCCGGCGGTGACGACTTTCGCCTTGAGCGCGGCGGTGGGGGACGCGCCGAACGCCTCGGCGCAGGCTTCGAGGGCTTGAATCTGCTCCTCGCGCGCCGCCACCCCGGCCGCGACCGGCTGCACCCCGAGCCAAGCTTCGAGTGCGCGCACCACCTCGCCCATGCTGGCGTAGCGCTCGTCGGGGCGCTTGGCCATCATCGTCAGCATCACCGCCGAGAGTTCCGGCGGCACCCGGCCGACGAGTGTTTCGGGCGGCGTGATCGGCTGGTAGGCGTGCTTGGTCATCAGCTCGACCGCCGTACACGCGTCGAACGGTGGGCGCCCGGTGACGAGCACGTACAGCGTGCAGCCGAGCGAATAAATGTCGGCGCGGTGATCGACCTTCGAGGCGTCCCGGCACTGCTCCGGGGCCATGTACGCCGGGGTGCCGAGCGCCATGCGCGTGCCGGTCATCCCCTCGGCGGGTATGCCCTCGCCGCCGAGTTGGTCGTGCGCGGCGACCGTCGCCGGGGTCTTGACGAGTCCCAAGTCGGCGACCTTGATGCGGCCGCAGTCGTCGAGCAGCAGGTTGTCGGGCTTCACGTCGCGGTGGATCAAACCCCGCTCGTGAGCATGGGCCAGGCCGCGCGCGGCCTGCAAAATGTAGCCGACGGCCGTCTCGCAGTCGAGCTTGCCCTCGGCGCGCACCACCTCGGCGAGCGTGCGGCCCGGCACGTACTCCATGCTGAAGTAGCGGTGCTCGTCCACCTGGCCGATGTCGTAAATCTGCACCACGTTGGGGTGGTTCAAGAGAGCGGCCGCGAACGCCTCGCGGGTGAAGCGCGCCACGAACACTGGGTCGGCGGACCACCGGCGGCTCATGACTTTGAGTGCGACGGGCCGGCCGAGCGAGAGTTGCCGGGCGAGGAAGACCGTGCCCATGCCGCCCTGGCCGAGTGCCCGCTCGACGCGGTAGCCGGGCACCTCGCGCGGCCACGCCTCGACGCCCGAGGAGATGCCGTCGGCGCCGGAGCCGAACGCCGACGACGCGCCGCTACCGAGTCCCGCGTGCAGCGAACTCAGGTTCAGCTTGATTGCCGAGGGGAGCGGCGGCAGCGGCGTGAGGACTTCGGGCGGCAGGTCGGGGATTTGGGTCGCGGTCGCTACGGTGGGCGGGTCGCGGAAGCCCGAGTCGGCGGGCGCCCAGAGCGGGCGCACCAGGAACGTCGGCCCGGCGGGCGGGGTCGGGCGGCAGTCGGGGCAGGCGCCCGCGGTCTCGGCCTGGCACGCTCGACAGTGGTCCGCCACGAATCCGTCCTCAGCTAGCCACTCGGGCGAGTCGCGGGCGATTTTAGAACAGCTTCGGCCGCGCACCGCGCGAGTTCGCGCGCTTTTGCGGACCCGCCGGCGCCCCCGGCCTCAAAGTTCCGGCCGGGCAGTGGGACGCGCTAGCCCGCCGAAACGTTCCCGGCAATCCGCCCGGCCATGCCGACCGCCTCGCGCACCCGGCGCATCGTCTCCCGCGCCGCCGCCTGTGCCTTGCGCGCGCCCTCGGCCAGCACCGCCTCGACCGACGCCGGGTCGGCGGCGAGTTGCTTGCGCCGCGCCCGCGCTTCGCCGAACTCGCGGTCCATCAACTGAATCAGTGCCGCCTTGGCGTCGCCGTAGCCGAACGAGCGCCCGGCCCGGTCTTGCGCCTTGTACTGCGGTTCGGCGAACTGCCGACGCATTTCGGCCCGCTCCTCCTCGGTGGCGAACAGGCTATACAGGGCGAACACAGTATTTGTGTCGGGGTCTTTCGGCTCGTCCAAGGGGGTCGCGTCGGTGACGATCCCGGCGACCGCGCGCTTGAGGTCTTTGCCCTCGGCGAAGATGTCGATGGTGTTGCCGTAGGACTTGCTCATCTTCTGGCCGTCGGTGCCGGGCACCTTGCCGCCCTCCCCTTCGTTGAGGATCGGCGCCTCGGGGATCGGGAAAACTTCGGCGTAGGCGCGGTTGAAGTAGCCCGCCATGTCGGCGGTCATTTCGAGGTGCTGCTTCTGGTCGGCGCCCACCGGCACGACGTTCGAGCGGACGATCAGAATGTCCGCCGCCATCAGCACCGGGTAGGTGAACAGCCCGACCGTAGCCGGGATGCCCTTGGCGACTTTGTCCTTATAAGAGTGGGCGCGCTCCAGGAGGCCCATGCCGGTGACGGCCGAGAGGAACCACGCGAGTTCGCACACCTCCGGCACGTCCGACTGGCGGTAGAGCGTGGCCTTCGCAGGGTCGAGGCCGAGTGCCAGGTAGTCGAGGGCCACGTCGCGCACGTTCTCGGCGAGAATCTCGCGCGCCGTCTTCCCCACGGTCGGGCTGCCGGTCTCGTTCGCCTTGGCCTCGGCGTCTTTGAGTGTGGTGAGGGCGTGGTAGTCGGCGACGAAGTAGAACGCCTCGCCCCGGTCTTGGAGGGCGAGGTGCTGGCGGATGGCGCCGAAGTAGTTGCCCAGGTGCAGCTTGCCGGAGGGCTGGATGCCGCTGAGGATGCGGGGGCGGGTGGTCGTAGTCATGGGGGGAATCATAGCCGGCGGGTCAGTTCCCGGCGAGCCGAGGGGCGTCGGCTCGCCGGAAGGGATCGACACACTGTCCCCCCGCCCGGTTCGCTATAATCCCCGTGCCGCCCTCACCACGCGCCGGAGCCACCCGCGTGCCCCTCGCCCTCCTTTGCCTGGTCGCCCTCGCCCCCGCTCCTCCTGGCGATGTCCCCGACTTCAACCGCGAAGTCCGGCCGATCCTCGCGGAGCACTGCTTCCACTGCCACGGCCCCGACTCGGCCACGCGCGCCGCCGGGCTGAGGCTCGACCAGGAGGCGGCGGCGCACAAGCCCCGCAAGGCCGGCGCGGCGTTCGACCCCGCTGGCGGCTCCAAGTCCGAGGCGATCCGGCGGATTGACTCCGACGACGCCGGCGAGGTGATGCCGCCGCCCGACGCCAACCGGCCGCTCTCGGACGCCAAGAAGGCGATCCTCAAGCGCTGGGCCGACGCCGGTTCGCCCTACGCCCCGCACTGGTCGCTCGTGCCGGTGCCGCCGTCGGTCGGCGTCCCGGCGGAGAGCGGCGGCTGGGCGCGCGGCCCCGTCGATGAGTTCGTCCACGCGAAGTTGCGTCAGCAGAATCTCAGGCCCGCCCCGGAGGCCACGCGCGCCGAGTGGCTGCGCCGCGCCGCGCTCGACCTCACCGGCCTGCCGCCGTCGCTCGAGGAGTACGCCGCATTCGAGGCCGACGCCTCGCCGAAGGCGTTCGAGACCGCTGCCGACCGCCTCTTGAGTAGCCCCCGCTACGGCGAGCGCATGGCGAGCGACTGGCTCGATTTGGCCCGCTACGGCGACAGCGAGGGCTACCAGATCGACCGCTGGCGCGCGGTCTGGCCCTACCGCGACTGGGTCATCAAGTCGTTCAACGCCAACGCGCCCTACGACCGCTTCCTCACCGCCCAACTCGCCGGCGACTTGCTGCCTGGGTCCACCCAGGCCGACAAGCTGGCGACCGCGTTCAACCGCCTGCACATGCAGACCTCCGAGGGGGGCGTGGTGCCGGAGGAGTACCGCGTCACCTACGTCGCGGATCGGGTCGCCACCTTCGGCACCGC
>CAXTPM010000579.1:0-621 GCA_964245865.1 uncultured Fimbriiglobus sp.
CCTGCGGCCGCCGCTGGGCCCGGGACGCCAAGGCGACCGCGATGTCCTTCCTGATCCTCGCCCTGTGGGCCGAGGCGGGCAAGTCGGAAGTCCTCTGGCTCTTCCTCATGATGGCCGCCGTGACCTCGGCGGCGCACGCCGCCCGCCCCGCGCCCTCGGGGCACACCTACTACCCCGGCGACGGGACCCTGGGTTCGCTCTCCGGCGACCACCTGGGCGGGCGGCTCGCCGAGTGCGCCCTCGCCCTCCTCGCGGGCCTCGCCGCGGGGGAGTACGGCGACGCGGCGGCGCGGGCCTACTTCGCCGCCGCCGGGCTGGGCGGGGCGCTGGTGATCGGGGCGCTTTACAAGCGCGAGCGGGACCTGCGGGACGACCTCTCCGACGGCGGGATCGACGCCAGCAACCGATTCTAACCACTTTCCAAGGGGAGCCAATGGCGGAAGAGAAGAGGGACAAGCCGACGGTGTGGGGCCGCGTCCGGGAGGGCGTCAAGGCCCGCTACCGCTCGATCGCGGCCACCACCCAGGCTTACGTCCGGGTCGGCGCGAAAGACCTTGCGGACAAGACGACGGACGGGCTGGCGGGGTCGTCCGAGCCGGGAACGGTCGGCAACCCGACGCA
>CAXTPM010000579.1:631-3714 GCA_964245865.1 uncultured Fimbriiglobus sp.
GATCACGGAGGGGTTCACCGGCGAGGGCAAGGACCGCGCCCGCGAGCGGGCCAGGCCGGTCGTCAAAGCCAAGGACAGGGCGAAAGAGCAGTCGAAGGGCCGGGGCCACGAGTAGGTTCGCACACACTCTTTCCAGGGGATTCGTGATGAGCATCGAAGACATTTTCCGCCAGTTCGTCGCGGACAGCATGGACGAGGCCAACGACCAGGCCAAGCGGCAGTTGGGGGTGGCCCAGTCCACCACCCTCGGGCAGGTGGCCCAGGCCGCCTTCCGCGAGTACCAGCCCTACGGGCCGGAGTCGGGGGCCGCGCCGGTGCGGGCCGGCGGCGGGGCCTGGATGGTCACGATCAAGCGCAAGGGGTCCGACGCGCTGCTCTCGTTCCGCCTCCCGGCCGTGCTCCCCGCGCACCGCCTGAAGGAGGTGGGCGGGGCGGTGCTCGCGGCCAACGCCCGCTCCCGCGCCGCCGCCTGGTCGGTCTCGCCCGCCGCCGGGGGCTACCGCGTCGAGTGCCGCGCGGCGGTGCCGCTCGCGGCGGTGACGCCCCAGACCCTGCTGAGCGCCGCCCGCGAGGTCGCCAAGCTGTGCGACGCGCTGGTCGCCGAGATGTCCGAGTAGCGCCCGCTACCCAAGGGGGCCGGGCCGCCCCGGCCCCCGTTCGCACCCGCCGTCATTTCCAAGGAGTCGAACGTGCTCAAGTCCAGATTGTCCGCGCTCAAGTCCGCCCCCTCGGCCCGCGAGTGGCTCTCGCGCTACTTCGCTCGGGGCGACACCCCGCCGGGGGAAATGCTGGAGATTTTCGCGGTGATGGCGGCGCTGGCGGCGCTGCTCTCGCCGGCGACCGACGACTGGCCCCGCGCGGCCTCCGCACTGGCGGCGCTCGCCGGGCTGCTCGGGGCGCGGGGGATTTACCTGCGGGAGGTCGAGCGGCAACGCTTCGACGACTGGGCGCTGCTCCAGCGGCAGATCGACAAGCTCGCCCCGCCCAAGGAGTCGCCGTGAATCCCGACCTGAAGGACGCCGCCGCCGCGGGCGCGGCCACCGTGTTCAACCTGTTCCCGTCCCTCGCGTCGCTGCCGCCGGGCGAGCGCTACCAAAAACTGGTTTTGATTTTCGAGGCTTCCATCGCCGCGGTCGCGCGGGGGGAGCCGTCCTTTTCCGACAACTAGGAGTTAACGATGTCCGACCTGTCGCTACTCTTTCTGGCCGGGTTCGTGTGGTTCTGCTACAAGCAGCCCCCGCTCGAATACCGGCGGAACGGGGCGTGGAAGTGACCCGCGCCCTCGCAACACTGGCCGCGCTGCTGCTGCTCTCGGGCGCGGCGCCGGCCCAGAACAACCCTACCCCCTGCCCCGCCTGGCTGGCGGCGAAGTCGCCCCTGGCCCGCGCGGCGTGGGCGAAACTCGGCCCCACCCGCGCGGCGGACCTGGTCGCGTTCGCCCGCGCCGGGCACCCCGCCCGGCTGGGGCGCGGGGCGGACGCCTTCTACGCCCTGGTGGCGGAGCGCGGCGCCCCGGCGCTCCTCTACGTCCTGGCCAACCGGGAGGCGCTGGCCGCCCCGGCGGCGTGGGACGCGCTCGGCGACGCCCACTTCCACGGGGAGCCGCCCGCCGGAGTCAACACGCCCGCCGCAGGCACCGCCTGGCCGTACCTGGCCGGGGGCGCGGCACTGGTCCTGATCGTCCTATTCCGCCCGAGGGGGGCCAAGCGATGACTTCCACGAACCAAACGACGCCGGGCGCCGCCCCGGCGGCACCGGCACCCCAAACCGTCACCGGAGCCGCCTTCACCGTGACCACGGCGGTGCAGCCCGGCGCGGCGTTCACCGTCCACACCAGCCCCGTGCGCATGGAGGACCGTACTACCTGGATTCTCGATGTCCTGCCGCTGCGGCGCGACAACCCCGGCGAGATTTGGCCGGAGCTGGGGCTGCTGATTAACGGCGCCCCCATCGTGTACCTCTGCAACGCCTTCGAGCCGGGGCTGACGGCGCGGCTGAAGACGTGCCCGACGGAGGTTTACTCGACGTGGGACGATCTACGGGCGGCGGGCTGGGTGGTGGATTAGTTAACTTTTCACGCGGCGGAAAGGGGGTGATGCGATGAAGAAAACGCCGAAGCAACTGGCCGAGGACACGGGGGTCAGTCAGTCGGTGATTTACGGGCTAATCAGGCAGGGCAGGCTCGTCGCCTACCGGGTCGGCTGCCGGGGCCGGGGTAAGTACCTGATCGACGAATCGGACTGGGAGAAGTTCCTCGCCGCGTGCCGCACCGACGCAGCGGAGGACGACGGGCCGCTGACGTACCTGAACTAAAAGCAACGCCCCCCGGCGCCCTTCTCGGGTTCCGGGGGGCTTTTTCGTTTCTAGACCGCGCATCAAAAATCCCCGACAAAACACGTTGACGCGGGCGTGCAATCGGTGCAATGTCGCGTTATGGACAACAGGGCGTACCACCTCCAGAGCAAGTCCCACGACGCCGTCGCGCGGGCGCTGGCCACTGGCGAGTTGGTCCGGCAACCGTGCGAAGTCTGCGGCGCGACCGGCCAGGCGCACCACGACAGCTACCGCCCCGACCGCTGGCTGGACGTGCGGTGGCTGTGCGGCAGGCACCACGCCGCTTGGCACGCCGGGAACGAGCCGGAGTGGCCGTCGATCTTCGACTTCCACCCGTCCGACGAAGTGCACGCAGACCGGCTCCCGGAGGACGGGCGGTGCCGGCTGTGGTTCCGCAAGTGGAACCGGCGCTGGTACGTCTGGCACGGCGGCAAGCAGGTGAACCTCGGGGCCGACTACGCGGAGGCCGCACGCCGCTTCCGCGCCCTCAAGGCGGCCGGCCTGTCACGCGAACCGTCACGCTAAGCGCCTGAACCGGGGCGAACCGTGACGGTTCGTGAGAACCGTGCGAAGCCCAAAACTACACGAATCACGGCTTTTTCTGTGTTTACGCGGTTCTAGCCTTGTCTGCGTCGGGAAGTAGGGCCGGGCTGCGCGCCAACGTCCGGCCGGCGGCGCGCGTTCGGTCGGCGCGACGGCCCCGCCCTGCCCGGAGCCCCCGGTGAACTTGATCCGCTTCGGCGCCGCCT
>CAXTPM010000580.1:0-3713 GCA_964245865.1 uncultured Fimbriiglobus sp.
CTACACCGGGCTGACGGTCGAGGAGACGCTCGGGCACGCCTGGGCCGCGGCGCTGCACCCCGACGACCGGGCGCGCACCGTGGAGGTCTGGGGCCGCGCGACCGCCGAGGGGAGCGGCTACGAGATCGAGTACCGCTTCCGCTCGGCCACCGGGCAGCACCGCTGGTTCATCGGCCGCGCGCGCCCGGTGCGGAACCCGGCCACCGGCGAGATCGCCCGCTGGTTCGGCACCTGCACCGACATCGACGACGCGGTGCGCGCCGCCGAGCGCCTCCAGGCCAGCGAGTCGCGCTTCCGCGCGCTCGCCGAGGCCGTGCCGGGGTTCGTCTTCACCCTCGGCCCTGCGGGCGACATCGAGTACATCACCCCCCGCGCCGCGGAGTTCACCGGCGTGCCGGTCGGCGAGCTGCACGCGGACGGCTGGGCGGCGGTGGTCCACCCCGGCGACGCCCCCGCCGTCGAGGCGGCGCTGGCCGAGTCGCGCGCGGGGGCGCGCGAGTTCGCCGTCGAGTGCCGGCTGCGGCGGAGCGACGGCGAACTCCGCTGGTTCGGCGTCCGCGGCCTGCCGGTGCTCGCCGGCAGCGGGGCGCTCCTCCGGTGGCACGGCATCGCCACCGACATCCACGACGCCAAGTCGTTCGAGGCCCGCCTCAAGCAAAGCGAGGCCCGGCTGCGCACCCTCGCGGAAACCGTGCCGGGCTTCGTCTGGAGCGCGCGGCCTGACGGCGCCATCGACTACCAGAACAGCCGCGTCCCCGAGTACAGCGGCGTCCCCGCCGAGGACGCGCTGGGCGAGGGCTGGGTCGAGCGCATCCTGCACCCCGGCGACCGCGACCGCACCCTCGCCGCCTGGACGCACTCGGTCGCCACGGGGGAGCCGTACCAGATCGAGTACCGGCTGAAGAGCCGCGACGGCTCGTTCCGCTGGTTCGTCGCGCAGGCCGTGCCCGCGCGCGACCCCTCCGGCGAGATCGAGAAGTGGTACGGCACCTGCACCGATGTCGATGACTTCAAGGCACTGAGCCTGCGCGCCGAACTCCACTCCGAGCGCTTCCGCCTGCTCACCGAGTCGATCCCGCAATTGATCTGGAACGCGGACCACTGCGGGCGGCTGACTTACGCCAACACGCAGTGCCGCGACTACACCGGCCTGGGCGCGGCCTCGACGGCCGGGGAGTGGCTGCGGGCGGTACTCCACCCCGCCCACGCCCCCGCCGTCGAGGCCGCGTGGGACCGCCTCCTGGGCAACGGCGCCGCCGAGCACCTGGTGTGCGAGGCCAGGGTCCGCCGCGCCGCCGACGGCGCCTACCGCTGGTTCCTGCTCAGCGTCGTGCCCCTCCGACGGGCCGACGGCACCGTCGATCAGTGGATCGCCAGCCTGTCCGACATCGACGACCAGAAGCAGCAGTCCGCGCGGCTCGAACAACTCGTGCGCGTCCAGACCAACAACCTGGTCGAGGCCAACGAGGTGCTGCGTGCCGAGGTCGCCGAGCGCCAGAAGGCCGAGTCGCGCGAGCGCGGCGCGGCGGTCGAACTGCGGCGCAGCAACTCCGAGCTGGAGAAGTTCGCCTACGTCGCCAGCCACGACCTCCAGGAGCCGCTGCGCAAGATCCAGGCGTTCGGCGACCGCCTCGCCCGCACCTCGGGGCCGCAACTCGGCCCGCAGGGCGCGGACTACCTCAGCCGCATGCAGTCGAGCGCGGCGCGCATGAGTACACTGATCGACGACCTACTCAGCTTCAGCCGCGTCACCACCACCAGGGCCGCGTTCGGCAGCGTGGACCTCGCCCTGGTGGCGCGCGAGGCGGTGCAGAACGTCGAGGTGCGCGTGCAGGAAACCGGCGGGACGGTGGAAATCGGCGAGCTGCCCGAGGTGCCCGGCGACCCCACCCAACTCAGGCAGTTGTTCCAAAACCTGATCGCCAACGCGCTGAAGTTCCGCCGCCCCGGCGTGGCACCGGTGGTGACGATCACCGCCACGCCGACCGCGGAACTCGGCCCCGCCGAGCCGCCCGCGGAGGCCGCGGGAGTGCGGATCACGGTCTCCGACAACGGCATCGGCTTCGAGCCGCAGTACGCCGAGCGCATCTTCGAGGTGTTCCAAAGGCTGCACGGCCGCGGCGAATACGAGGGGACTGGCATCGGATTAGCTATCTGCCGCAAGATCGCCGAGCGCCACGGCGGCGCCATCCGCGCACGGGCCACCCCCGGAGAGGGCGCCCGGTTCCTGATCGACCTCCCCGACCGCCCGGCCGAACAAGCCGGGGGCGACACAGAATGACCCAGCCCGTGAAGCCGATTACGATCCTCGTGGCCGACGACGACCCCGACGACCGCGAACTCACGCGCGACGCCTTCGCCGAGGCCAAGCTCGCCAACGACCTGCGCTTCGTCGAGGACGGCATCGAGCTGCTGGAGTACCTCCGGCGCGAGGGCAAGTACGCCGACCCCGCCACCAGCCCCCGCCCCGGCATCATTCTCCTCGACCTTAACATGCCGCGCAAGGACGGCCGCGAGGCGCTCGCGGAGATGAAGCAAGACCCCCGGCTCAAAAACATTCGTGTGGTTATTATGACCACCTCCAAGGCCGAGGAGGACATCCTGCGCACCTACGACCTGAGCGCGGCGAGCTACATCACCAAGCCCGTGTCGTTCGACGGGCTGGTGGAAGTCGTGCGCACCCTGGGCAAGTACTGGCTCGAAATCGTGGAGCTGCCCGATGACACTCAGCGACTCCCCTACTAGCGCCGGGCCGGGATCGGGCGTGCTCCGGCGCCCCGTGCGCCTGCTGCTCGTGGACGACGACGAGGACGACTACCTGCTGACGCGCGACCTCGTGGCGCAGATGGGGCCGGACTACGCTCTCGACTGGGTGGCCGACTTCGACGCGGGCCTGAGCGCGGTGGTCGCCGGTAGCCACGACGTGTACCTCATCGACTACCGCATCGGCGCCCGCACCGGCCTCGACCTGCTCACCGAGACTCGATCCGTGCCGGCGCGTGGGCCGATGATTCTGCTCACCGGGCAGGGCGAGTTCGAGATCGACCGCGCGGCGATGCGCGCGGGCGCCGCGGACTACCTGGAGAAAGCGCGCCTCACCCCCGCCGTGCTCGAGCGCAGCGTGCGGTACGCGCTTCGCCAGCGCCGCACCGAGCAGGAGTTGGAGGCGAAGGTCGCCGAGCGCACCGCCGCCCTGATCGCCGCGAACGCCGCGCTCCAGGAGGCCGACGGCCGCAAGGACGAGTTCCTCGCCACGCTGGCCCACGAGTTGCGTAACCCCCTCGCCCCGATCCGCAACGCGCTGGAGATCATGCGCCTCGCCGAGTTCGCCCCGGCGCCGTCGAAACAAGCCCACGCGATGATGGACCGCCAGGTGCGGCAGATGGTGCGCCTGATCGACGGCCTCATGGACATCTCGCGCATCACGCGCGGCAAGCTCCGCCTGACGCCCGAGCCGCTCGACCTGGGCGACGTGCTCGCCGAGGCCATCGACGCGGCCGCGCCGCAGTTCGAGAAGGCGGGCGTCGCCTTCGCCGCCGACGTGCCCCCCCTCCCCCGGCCGATCTACGGCGACCGGCTGCGGCTCACGCAGGTCTTCGCCAACATCCTCTCCAACGCGCTGAAGTACACCGAACCCGGCGGCGCGGTCGAACTCAGCGTCGCCACCGGCCCGGCTAGCAGCGAGGGGGGCTACTGCGTCACGGTGCGCGACA
>CAXTPM010000581.1:0-3713 GCA_964245865.1 uncultured Fimbriiglobus sp.
CTCGTCGGTGCGGGCGGGCAGGGCGTAGCGGCCGACCTGGGCGTCCAGCACCTCGAGCGCGGCGGTCGCGTCAGCCGCAGCCGAGTGCGCGCCGGCGTGCCCCCGGCCGAGGTAGAACCCGACGGCGTGCTCGATGTCGCGCGGCTCGTGTCGGCGGTAGACGGCGAGCGCGTCGATGACGGCCCGGCCGGCCAGGCGGAACTCGGCCCCCGTGCGGGCGAACTCCGCAGCAAGCAGCGGCAGGTCGAACGACGCGACACCGAACCCGGCGAGGTCGCGGCCGTTCGGGGCCAGGCGGGGCGCCGAGCGCTTGGTCGCCGGACGCGGTATTGTTGCCGGGGTACGCCGCGTCGAACCGCCCGATCGCCTCGATCCCGCTCGCCCTGTTCGAACCCTTCGTTCCTTTGGTCGATCCGATGGGGGTGGGGAGAGGTCGCCTACCGGCCGTGGCCAGCGACCCCGCACCCAGGCGGCGGGCACCGGGGCGCCCCGCCGGTCGGGAGTTAACAAAACTTCGCGCCCGGCCGCACCTTCCGCGCGGCGTGTGCTAAGCTCCCCGGTCGAAGTCGCCCAAGTCCCCAGCCCCGGAGGCCCGGCGTGGCAGCGCTGCCGGCCCGCACCAACCCGCTCAGCGGCGTTACCCCGCTCCCCAGCGGCGTGATGCACAACGCCGCCAGGGCCGCGGCCCCGCCGTCGTTCACCCCCGAGGCCGGCGCCGAGCCGTTCCCTGGGTACACGCTCGTGCGCCTGCGCGGCCGCGGCGGCTTCGCCACCGTCTGGGAATCGACCTCCCCCACGGGCGAGCACGTCGCGCTCAAGTTCATGTCCAGCGCCGCGGAGCGCTCCACCGCCAGGGAGCTGCGCAGCCTCCAGGCGATTCAGTCGCTCAGCCATCCGGGCCTCTTGCGCACCCAGAACATCTGGTCGCTCCCTGGGTGGATCGTCATCGGCATGGACCTCGCCGACGCCAGTCTGCTCGACCTGCTCACGCTCTACGTCGAGGAGTTCGGCGCCCCCATCGGCATCGACAAGCTCGGCGTCTACATGAGTGCCGCCGCCGAGGCGCTCGACTTCCTGAACGCCCGCACGCACCGCATCGACGGCAAGCTCGTGAGCCTCCAGCACGGCGACATCAAGCCGAACAACATTCTCTTGGTCGGCGACAGGGCGCAACTCGCCGACTACGGCCTCGCCACCCCCATGGCCGGGCCGAGCACGCCGTGCTCGCGCCACGGCACCGCCGAGTACGTCGCCCCCGAGGTGTTCCAGGGGAACCTCAGCGACCGCAGCGACCAGTTCGGCTTCGCGGTGACGTACTTCATCCTGCGCACCGGTCGCTTCCCGTTCCCCGCCCCCCCAGGGCCACCCGACCAACTCCGCAACTACGCCCGCCCCGAGCCGGACCTGACGCCGCTTTTGGCTCACGAGCGCGCCGCCGTGGGCCGCGCGCTCTCGGTGGCCCCGCAGCGACGGCACCCCAACTGCCAGGAGATGGTGCGGCAACTGCTAAGCGCCAACGGCCTCGCGGCCTCGAAGACCGACGACGGCGGCTGGGAAGTCCGCGCCGACGAGTCGAGCGTCACCCGCTCGCAACTGTTCAAGTAGCCCCCCCCGGAAGTGGCCCGCGGCATGATGCTCACCCCGTTCTTCGTCGCCGCGATGCAGTCGCCGGCGCGGCAGTGGTCGTTCCGCCTCCTCGCGGTCTCCCACGCCCTTACCACCGCCGCGTTCGCCTACTGGATTACCCAGAGTCGCACCGCCGTCACCGTCACGGTCGCGGCGCAGGCGCTGCTCATCCTAGGGCTAGTCGAGGGGGCCGCACTCGTCGGCTGGCGCCTGACGCAACTGCCCAAGTCGCAGGCACTCGAGTTCCTACTCACCAGCCCCTTGCAGCCGACGCGGCTGTTCCTCGCCGAGGCCTCGGTGGGGCTGGCGCGCTATTGTCTCGTGTGGCTCGCCGGCCTGCCGCCGCTGGCGGCGCTCGCGCTGTTCGGGCAAGTCCGCCCCGACCAGTTCCTCGTACTCGCCGGGCTACCCTTGGCGTTCGGGCTATTCGCGGGGGCCGCGCTCACGGCGTGGATTTACGAGCCGCCCATCGTGCAGCGGATCGGCCAACTGCTGAGCATCGCCGGCGTCGGGCTGTACCTCGTCGTCGGCGTGCTCGCGGCCGAAAAGCTGGTGGACTGGCTCGAAGGGCTGCCAGAACCCTATGGCGAGTACACTTTCCGCGTCGTGAAGTTCGGCCTCGACTGGAACCCTTTCGGCGTCGTGCAGTATTACTTCGACCCCACGCGCACCGAGCTAGTCGCCGAGCGGCGCGCCTGGATCACCGGCCTCGGCGCGGCGCTGCTCACACTGCTGTGCCTCTGGCGCGCCGCGACTCGACTCGTGGGCCACTACGCCGACCGGCACTACCGGCCGATCGACAGCAGCCGCGCGACGCAATCCATCGGCGACGAGCCGCTGTCGTGGTGGGCGGTCAAGCGCGTGATGGAATACTCCGGCCGCGTCAACCTCTACCTCGCCGGCGGATTCTCGCTCTTGTACGCCGCATACCTGGTGTTCCAGGACCGGTGGCCCGACTGGATGGGGCAGATGGTGTTCCAGCTCATGGAGGACTGGGGCGGACCCGGAACGATCGCCGCGGGGCTGTGCGTCATGGCGGCGGTGCCCGCGGTGTTCCAGTTCGGCCTGTGGGACGCCACCCCGCAGGCCCGCTGCGCCCGCCTCGAACTGCTGCTGCTCACGGACCTGAACGGCACCGACTACTGGCGCGCGAGCTTCCGCGCCAGTTGGAAGCGCGGGCGCGGCTACCTGTTCGCGGCCCTCGTCCTATGGGCCGCACTCGCGGTGAGCGGGCGCGTTAGTCCCGCGGCGGCCGTGGCGGCGGCGACCGGCGGCGTGGTCTACTGGTGCTTAGCATTCGCGGTCGGCTTCCGCGGCTTCGCCAAAGGCGCCCAAACCAGCGGCCTGTCGAGCCTATTCGCCCTCGGACTGCCACTGCTCCTGATGGTATGCGTCAAGACGGGTCATGACTCGCTCGGAGCACTACTGCCGATCGGTCTAGGCTACTACCCCGTCACGACGGGCATCGATATGGCGTGGGCCGCGTCGATGCTGGCGTGGGGCGCCGTGGCCGTCGGGCTGGTGCGCACGGGGCTGGTGAAGTGCGAGCCGGGATTGCGCGCGTGGTACGACGCGAACCAGGGGCTAAAAGCCGCGGCTTGAAGCGGGCGCCCCAGACCATTGCGGCCCGAAACCCCAGGGGGTAGTCATCCCTGAGTGACTTGCCCCCGAACCCGCCGCCGCGTCCGGTCGATGCAGACCCAGGCACATTCGCGCCTGGGCTTTCGTAAGTCTTCGCGCCCATCCCCTACCGCGCCATCGCCGCGCCCATGCCCGCGGGCGCCGGCGCGGCGCCGGTGAGGGCCGTCGGCGAGTTCGCGGGCGGCGCCGGGATCGCCACCGCCCCGCCGCTACTCGCCGCCGCGGCGGTTGTGGACCCCTTGCCGCACAGGCCGTCCTTGCACGAGTCCATCGTCTCGCAGCCGAGCGCGAGTGCCGCCAACAGCGCCGCCAGTGTCGTTCGCTTCGCCATGACCGGTTTCCCCCGAGTCGTGTCGTGAAATCATCCCCCCGGCCGCGCCCATACCCGAGTCGATTCGGCGCGCCAAGCCGGATCGGCGATTGCCACCGTTTCGGCCGGCCGGCAT
>CAXTPM010000582.1:0-3705 GCA_964245865.1 uncultured Fimbriiglobus sp.
AACGACTGCGACGACGTGCAGGAGGTGTGCCACAACGTCACCCGGTTGTGAACGTTCGGGTGAGCCCTTGGCGGGTCAATCTGGTCTTCCCCGCGGATCGTGGACAGCGGGAATGCGGTGTAGACTCTGAGCAAGAGGAGACCCGCCGATGGCCCGCGCTCGCAAGACGTACACGCCGGAGTTCAAGCTCGCGGCCGTGGCGATGATCGCCGAACAGGAGTTGTCCGTCGCCGAGGTCGGGCGGCGGCTCGGGGTCGCGGAGAACCGGCTCCACACCTGGAAGAAGGTCGCCCTCCAGGCCGGGGCCGGCACTGGTAGTCGCCTTCGTTCAGGCGGCGGTAGGTACCGGTGAGCGGGTTCGAGCCGATCGACACGGGCCGCTGGATTCGGGACGCGCGGGGCACCCGGATGACCACCACGGTCGCCGAGCCGACGGCGGGCGTGGTCACTGCGGCATCGCTGGAGAAAATGCGCCGGTTGAGTTTCTGGGGGTTGTTGGCCGCGTTCCAGAAGTCCTGCCGCAGTTTCGGGGCGTTCGGGACTCCCGCGACGTGCCAGGAGTTATCGCGCTCCTCCACGCCCAGAACGATGACGCCGCCGTCGGAGTTCGCCATCGCCGAAACCGTCGGCCAGATCGACTCCGGCAGCCCCCCCTTGGCGGCCTTGAACTCCCAGTCCGCGTTCTCGCCCGCATCGACCGCTTCCAGGATGTCTTCCGGCCACATCGACTCGACCCCCGCCCGGCCGTGACACGGCACCGATCCGCCCGTCCATCATATCACGCGCGGCGACCCCGACGAACTCGCCTCGGCTGCCTGCGGTAGGACTCGCCGAGTCTATCCCAGCGGGGCGGTGGGAGCGGCCGGCAGCGCTGTCGCCAAAAGCGGCAATCGGGTCGGGCCGGCCGGACACGGTGACCAGGTCGGGCCGATTCAGCCGCTTACGAAATCGCCAAGCAGTTGCCGCTCAGTTCCAGAATCGCCGATACGGTCAGAACCACGCGCTGCCGGTTCTCATCGTAATACGGAAACTCCTGGGCGTACCATTCTGTGTCGGCCGGCACCGTGTGGTTGCGGTCGTCCAGCCACCGGTTCCAGAGTCGGTCCACGTTGGCGTGGTGCAACCAGAAGATCGGGTCACGAGCGGCCGTGTCCGCCTTACCCATGTCGCCTTCTGGTCCACCCACGGTGTCGTGAATCAGATCGTGTGCGAGGCCTTCCATTACTCCGTGGTGGTTGCGCGTCCGCTCGGGCTTCGTGGGCAGAACGGTTCGCGGCTTTCGGATGCCGCCGTAAGCTCGACTTGTGCGGTTTTCGGCTGACTTGCGGCTACGATGGCGGGCACCGATGCCTGGTTCCACGGACGGCCGCCATGACCTTCCCGCCCGAAGCCGGCCCACTCCTCTTGGCTCTCGCCCCGCACTTCACCGCCCCGACCTTCGCCCGGTTCGTCACGCTCGCCGCGGCCGCGATCCTCACGCCCGGCCGCCGCACCGTGGCCGACATCCTCCGTACCGCCGACGACTTGGCACCGGGCCACGACAGCTCGTACCGGCGGGTCCTGTCCGACGCCCGGTGGTCGGGCCTGGAGGTCGGCTGCGCCCTGGCCCGCTTCCTCCTCGACCGCCTCACCCCCGACGGCCCGGTGTACCTGGTCGGCGACGACACCGTGGACGGCCACCCCGGCCCGAGGGTGTACGGCAAGGGCCGGCACCGCGACCCCGTGCGGTCGAGCCACTCGCTCACCGCCCGGCGGTACGGCCACAGGTGGGTCGTCCTGGCCGTCGTGGTCAAGCTCCCGTTCGCCAGCCGCCGCTGGGCGCTGCCGGTCCTCGTGGACCTGTACCTGCCGCCGGAGGCGAGCAGGGCCGCCAGGCGCCGGCACCGCACCCCAGGCCAACTCATGTGCCGGCTGCTCCGCGTCCTGCTCGGCCGCTTCCCCGAGCGGACCTTCGTCTTCGCCGGGGACTCGGGGTGCGGCACCCACGAGGCCGCCCGCTTCTGCCGCCGGCTTGCGCTCGTGAGCAAGCTCCACCCCGACGCCGACCTGTTCGAGCCGCCCCCGCCCTACGCGGGCAGGGGCCGGCCGAGGGTGAAGGGCGGCCGGGCTCCCAAGCCCCGGCAGGCCGCCGCGGCGGCGGCGCTCGCCCCGCCGGGCGTCACCTGGTACGGGGGTGGGGACCGCCGGGTCGAGGCGGCGACCGGCACCGGCCGCTGGTACGAGGGCGGGAACGGCCTGGTGCCGATCCGATGGGTGTACGTCAGAGACGCGACCGGGACGCACCGGGACGAGTACCTGTTCACGACCGACACCGCCATGTCGGCGGGCGCCGCGGTGTCGGCCCACTGCGGCCGGTGGTCGATCGAGACGACCTTCCAGGAGTGCCGCTCGGGGACGGGACCCGGATCGACTCGGGGCCGGAGCCGGAGCACCGTCACGCGGGCCGCGCCGTGCCTGCTCGGGGCGTACTCGGCCGTCGCGCTCCTGTACCACGACCTGCCGCCTGGGAAGCGGACCGGCGGGGTGCGGTGGCCCGGCAAGGACGCGGTCGCGTTCTCGGACGCGCTGACTGCGGTTCACCGGTGGCTCTGGGCGGAGGCGGTTTCCCCACAGGCCAAGGCCGACGCGGCCATCGCACAACCCCCCGCGAGCGTCAGGGAACTCCTGCTGGCGGGCCTCGCGCCCGCACCGTGAACCGCACAAGTCGAGCTAAGCCGGGTTACGGATTTTGAACGTCGTAGCGCGTTCTGGCAGTTCTAATCTGCCCGTGTTGTGCTTCCACCCAGGCGATCAGCCCGTTGAGCGGCACGAGGAACGATTCGCCCAGGGCCGCGAGCCGGTACTCCACGCTCGGCAGCTTGGTCGGGAACTCGTGGCGGGTGATGAACCCGTCGCGCTCCAGGTCACGCAACGTCTGCGTGAGCATCCGCTTGGAGATCTGCGGCACCGCCCGCCGCAGCGCGCCGAAGCGGTGAGGCCGTTCGGCGAGGCGGAGCAGCAGTAGCGTGTTCCACTTGCCGCTCAGACGGTCTAGAACGTCGCGGACCGGACACTTCCCCGCATCGTCGCCCTCGGCGGCTCGTGAGGCGACCGGCCGGAAACAGGTTTGCGGCACCGCGGGCATGGACTCTTTTCTTGTCGGCACGGGGTGGTTCCTTCGAGGTAACCGGGCACAAAAAGCTGCCTCCTTGTTCATCTCATGATAGGTCTTTATACTGCACCGGTCTCGAAAAGTAACCACTATACACTCTGCCGCCCCGGCCCGTGAGTGTCCACCCAAGGAAAACCCCTCATGAAATACATCAATGACCGCCTCCTGGTCACCGGAGCCAACGGCCAACTGGGCCGCATCGTGGTCGAAGAGCTCCTTCGTCTCGGGGCCAAACACGTCGTGGCCTCCTCCCGCACCCCCGAGAAGCTCGGCCACCTGAAAGAGCGGGGCGTCGAGGTCCGGGCGGCCGACTTCGACCGCCCGGAGACCCTCCGGATCGCGTTCGCCGGCGTTGACCGCCTGGCCGTCATCAGCACCGACGTGCTGGACGTGCCCGGCAAGCGGCTGACCCAGCACCGCGCCGCCGTCGCCGCCGCGGTGGAGGCCGGGGTCAAGCACGTGGTGTATACGTCCGCGCCCGCCCCGTACCCGATGGCGGAAAGCTCGCTGAACAACGACCACTTTTGGACGGAGGTCGCCCTGTTCGCCGCCCC
>CAXTPM010000583.1:0-3704 GCA_964245865.1 uncultured Fimbriiglobus sp.
GGCGCTGAACGGCACCGGCATCCAGTCGATTTCCGCCGAACTGCCCTCGGATGGCGGCGACGCGGTGCGGGGGTTCCGCGAGCGCTAGACCGGCTCATTAGAACGCCCCCGCCGGTCCTGCCAGATGTCGGCCGGCGGGGCGACTCGACTTCGACCAACTCGCGCCGCGCCCGGCCGCATACCGCTGCCGGGCGCGCATGATTGACCCGCGGGGGCGCAGGGAGCGCCCGATTTCAGGGACCGAAACCGACGGAGGATGTTCCGATGCGACTGCTCAAGCGAATCGTGATGGCGGGCGTGGTAGCGCTACTGGGCGCGGGTTCGGCGAGTGCCAACGGCGGCATCTCGGCCGGCCAGTTCGCGGGCCAGAGCCAGGGTGGCCACAGCGGCGGACTGCCGTTCTTCCGCCGGACCCCGGTGCCGGCGTTCCAGGCCGCGCCGTGGTACCTCTACTGGCCGTACAACGCCCACTTCCAGACCCCCGCGCCGCTCACGGGCGCCTATTACGGCCCCCCCGGCTCGGGCATGGGCGGCATGGTCAACCCGTACTACGCTAGCCCGAACTACGGCTACGGGGCGACCGCGTACCCGGCGACGATGCCCCAGCCACCCGCCGCGCCGCAGGTGATGCCGCAGACCATTCCCGGCGGGACGCTCACCCCGGCCCCCGTCACGCCGATGCCCGCGCCGGCGGTGACGCCCGCCGTGGTCCGCTAACGATTCTGACGGACAAAAAGCCGGGGCGGGCGGGATCAAACCCGCCCGCCCCGGCTTTTTCGCTTTATCTGTGCTACGCAATGGTTACAATCGGCTCGTCGCCGCCAAGCGCACGTCGGGGGTGGAATCGCGTCATGGCCAAGCTCGTTCTCGGCACGCTCGTGCCCGTCGGCGGCGGCGACCCCGTTGCCCTCACCGAACACGCACTCAGCATCGGCAGGCGCGAGTCGAGCGACTTGTGTCTGTCGTACCCCAACGTTTCGAGTTCCCATTGCCGCCTGTTCTTTCAGAATAGCTGCTGGTACATCGAGGACTTGCGCAGCTCCAACGGCACCAAAGTCAACGGCGAGCGCATCACCCCCGCGAACCCGAAGCTGCTGCGGCCCGGCGACGAAGTCAGTATCGCCAAGCACGCCTACACGATCGACTACGTGCCGCCGTCGGACATGGAGGCGCTCCAGGCGCAGGAAGTCGATGACATTTTCAGCCAGTCGCTGATGGAAAAAGCGGGGCTTGAGCGCGCCAAGCCGAAGAAGCGAGACTAGGCCCATGACCCGCCCCCTGTCCGCCGCCGCCCTGGTAACCGCCGCCGTCGTGCTGAGCGCCTGGGGCCGCGCGCCCGACGACCCGCCGCCGAAGCCCGCCGAGCCGAAGGCGCCCATCGCCGCGAAGCCCGAAGACCCGCCGTTCCGGGGACTCGACGCGGCGCTGTACATGCAGACCTCGGCCGAGTACCGCGCGGCCTGCTACCAGGCGTACCGGCTCGCCACGCTGCGGCTGCGGGCACTGCTCGCCGAGAAGCCGCTGGGCGATCCAGCGGTGGTGAGCGACCTCGACGAGACGGTGTTCGACAACGGCGCATTCCAGTCGCTGCAACTCCGAAGCGGCAACGTCTACGACCAACAGTTGTGGGACAAGTACGAAGCCGAGGCCGGCGAGTCGGTGAGGCTCCTGCCGGGGGCGCGCGAGTTCTTCGCCGAGTGCGCCGCACGCCAGGTGAGCGTGGTGTACATCAGCAATCGCTCGGCGAAATACCGCAACCAAGCGGAGGAGATTCTGACGCGGTGCGGCCTGCCGTCGTTCGGTGGGCAGGTGCTACCCAACGGCCACTTCATTGACTCACTCTTGCTCAGCACCGGCGACAACGACAAGACTGCGCGCCGGCAGCAAGTCGAGCGCGAGTTCAACGTGCTCTTGTACCTCGGCGACAACCTGCGCGACTTCGACGAGGCGTTCCGCTTCGGCAAGCTCGACGGCACCGACGCCAAGTCTCTCGACGCCGCGATTGCCACGCGCAAGGGGCTAGTTGACCTGACGCGCGATAAGTGGGGCGACCGCTGGGTCATCTTCCCGAACCCCTGCTACGGCGAGTGGACGAAGCCCCTCGGCTACGGCAAGGCGGACGTGGGGCGGCTAGCACGGCCGGCGCTCGAGAAGGCGGCGGGGAAGTAGGGCCGGGAGCCTACGCCCCCTGTTCGGAAGACAAATCCGCAGCTACGGCCCCGACCGCCGGCCCCCACTTCCCCAACTCGCGCTGCCGCGATAGCCTTACGCTCGGGTACCACGGCGTCCGCCCCCCAGATGTCCCCCAGCGCCAGTCGTTGTTGCGCGCCAGCAGAATCCACGTCGGCACGCCCAAGCCGCCGGCGAGGTGTGCGAGTCCAGAGTCGATGGTCACAAAGACATCAAGAGCCGTCAAGAGCGCGGTCGCGTCCGCCATGTCGGTGTCAAGTTCGGCGCCGAGCTTGACGAATGCGAACGGAGCCGCGTCGGCCTGCTCGGCCCCGGCGCCGCGCTGCAGGCTCACGAATGTTCCCCCCGGCAACTCCGCCAGAGGGGCTAGCTCGCGTAGCGGCATCGAGCGGAAGCGGTCGCCGGGGTGGGCGGGGTTCCCCTGCCACGCGACGCCGACCTTGCGCCCCGGCAACTCGGCCAGCCGGGCGCGCCACTTCGCCACGAGTCCGGCCGGTGCCGTGAGGTGCGGCGGCAGCGGCGGCAGTTCGCGCGTGCGCAGATTCAGCACTAGCGGCAGGCTCATCGCGGTAATCTGGAAGTCGGCCCCGGTCGCCCCCGCGCTCGGGTCGGCGATGTCGCGGACTTCGACCACGCCGGCGATCGAAGCGAAGAGCGTGCGCAGGGGAGCCGGCACCGCGGCGATAATGCGGGCGCCGCGCCCCGCCAATAGGGGGAACAGCCGGCTCATCTGCAGCGTGTCGCCCAGCCCCTGTTCGGAGCGCACCAGCAGCGTTTTGCCGGCGATGGGTTCGCCGCGCCACGCCGGCGGGCCGGGGTCGAACGCACTGGCGGTGGCCCGCATTTGCGCGGTCTTCCAGCGCCACTCGTACTCGCGCCAACCGTTGGCCTCGTCGCCGGTGGCCAGGAGTGCGACGGCGCGGTTGAAGCGCACCTCGGGGTCGTCGGGCTTGATGGAAAGGCTGCGGGCGTAGGCCGCGAGGGCGCCGGGCCAGTCGCCGCCGAGGCCGCGCGCCAGTGCCAGGTTGCCCCACGCCTCGGCGTGGTTCGGGTCGATCTCGACCGCCCGGCTCAGGGCGTCGAGCGCGGGCCGAACTTCGCCGAGGTCGCGCAGCGCGTTCCCGAGGTTCGACCAGGCGTTGCCGAGGTTCGGGTCGAGCGCGACGGCGCGGCGCGCGGCCGCAATGGACTCGGGGTAGCGCTTCAGCTTGCCGTAGGCGGCGGCGAGGTTGGCGTCGAGTTGGGCGCCGGCGCCGCCGAGTCGGCGGGCCGTTTCCAGGGCACTCGCGGCCTCCTCGAAGCGCCCGAGGTGGCCGTAGCCGGCGCCCAAGCGCTCGAACAACTCGGGCCGCGCGGCGTGCGACTCGCGGGCCGATTCGAGCAGGGTTACGGCGTCGGGCAGGCGCCCCGCTTCGGCGAGGAACGCGGCGAGGGCGATCACCAAGCCGAGGTCATCGGGGGCGAGGCGGCGGGCCGACTCGAGCGCAGCGACAGCCCCGGCCAGATCGCCGCAG
>CAXTPM010000584.1:0-2824 GCA_964245865.1 uncultured Fimbriiglobus sp.
GAGGGCGGTTCGCACGAGTTCGAGGAACTCCGGCGAGATCAACCGCCGGTGCCGCTCGGCGGGGTCGTGGTAGGGCTGGGGGTGGTAGACGGCGACTTCGGCCACCGACCCCGGCGCGACGTACTTGGCCAGCATCTCGGAGTTGCCGAGCACCGCGAACTTCAGGTTCCGCAAGCCCCGCTGGTTGCCGCGCTTGCGGGCGTAGCGCAGCACCACCGGCAGGATATCGACGCCGAGGTGGTCGGTGTCCGGGTGCAGGATCGCACTCGTGATGGTGCTGCGGCCGTTGCCGCAGCCGAGGTCGAGGGCGACGGGGGCGGCGCGGCCGAAGAGCGCGGGCCAGTCGAGGTATCCTTCGGCGGGCATGGCTTTGAGGGCGGTCTGGCTCCACTTCTCCTGCGGCAGCACGTCGCCCGGCACCGGCACGCCGAACTCCTTGTCGGACGACCCGCCGGGGCGCGGGCCGGGTTTGGGGTTCCCCGGCGGCTTCTTGTGCGGTCGCCGGCGGCGCGGCATAACTGGGAGTCCGGGGAGTTTGGGCAACGATACCAGATCGGCGGCGAGTTGGCGGCGCGCGGCCGTCCCCTGCTAAGATAGCCTGGAGGCGAGGCGCGCCGCGCCGAACCCCGCCCCCGACGCGCGGATTCCCGAATGCCGTTCCCCGCAATCGCGCCGTGGCTCGCCGCGCGCGACCGCCAGCCCGAGCAGATGGACGCCCCGGACCTGCCGCGCGCCGCGCACGAGGCGGCGCTGCGGGGGCTGGCGCGCCTCAACCGCCTCAGCCGCACCGCGTCGAACGTCTGGCCGCACTTGCTGCGCCTAGCGCGGGGCAACCCCGGCCGGCCGCTGCGCGTCCACGACGTGGCCACGGGGGGGGGCGACGTGCCGATCCGGCTGGCCGAGTGGGCGAGGCGCGCCGGCGTTGCCGTGGAACTCTCGGCCTCCGACCGCAGCGAACAGGCGCTCGAACTGGCCCGCGTCGCCGCCGCGCGGGCGGGGGCGGCGGTGGGGTTCGTGCCGCACGACATCTTGCAGTCGCCGCTGCCGGAGACCTACGACCTGGTGACGAGTTCCCTGTTCCTGCACCACCTGGACGACGGCGAATCGCTCACGCTGCTGACGCACATGGCCAAGGCGGCGTCGGGCGGGTTCGTGATCGACGACCTCGCGCGCGGGCGCCTGAGTTACCTGGCGGTGTGGTGCGTCACGCGGTTAGTGAGTTCCTCGCGGATCGTCTCCCACGACGGGCAACTCTCGGTGCGCGGGGCGTACACCCCCGCCGAAGTGCTGGAACTGTGCGCGCGGGCCAACCTGACGCGAGTGGATCTCACCCGACCGAACCCGTGCCGCTTCGTCCTGACCTGGAGCCGCAGTTGACGCCCTACGACGCGGTGGTCGTCGGCGCCGGCCCCGGCGGCTCGATCGCGGCATTGTTGGCGGCGCGCGCCGGCAAGCGCGTGCTGCTCGTCGAGCGCTCGGCGTTCCCGCGCGACAAGGTGTGCGGCAGTTGCCTGAACCCGCGCGGCGCGGCGATCTTAGAGCGGCTCGGCCTCGGTGGGGCGCTGGCAGAAGCCGGCGCGGCGCCGCTGACCTCGGTCGGCGTCCGCAGCGGCTCGCGCTCGGTGCGCTACGAGCGGCCGTGGGGCGTGGCGGTGGCGCGCGACCGGCTCGACTCGGCGCTGGCGGGCGCCGCCCATCAAGCCGGGGCCGAGTTCCGCGATTCTACGACGGCGACACTACTGCCGCACGACGGCGACTTGCGGCGCGTCAGCATCTGCACCGCAGGGGGTGACGACGTAGTCGAGGCCCGACTCGTGATCGCCGCCGACGGACTCGGCGGCCGCACGGGGCTGGCCGACGGCGCAGAGTCGCGCGTGGCTCGCGGCAGCCGCATCGGCGCGGGGGCACTACTGGCCGAGTGCCCCGAGTGCGTGCGGCCCGGCGAACTCACACTCGTCGTGGGGCGCGGCGGCTACGTCGGGCTAGTCCGGCTCGGCGACGGGCGGCTCGACTTGGCGGCGGCGTTCGCCCCGGCAGCAGTGCGCGCGGCCGGGGGGCTGGCCCCGCTCGCCGCGTCGATTCTCGACTCCGCCGGCCTCGGCATCCCCGACCTCGCGGCGGCGAAGTGGCGCGGCACGCCGGCGCTCACGCGGCGCACGACCGCCGTGGCGGGGCACCGACTGATTGCCCTGGGCGACGCGGCGGGGTACGTCGAGCCGTTCACCGGCGAGGGAATGACCTGGGCAATCCAAGCGGCCGAGTGGAGTTCGGCGGTCTCGGGAGCCGACTTAAGTGCGTGGGATTCGGCCGTCGAAAGGGCGTGGGGGCGGCGCTTGGCGGCGCAGTCGCGCGCCCGGACGATTTGCCGAACTCTCGCGCTCGCCACGCGCTCTTGCCGGGCCACTCGTATCATGATAGGTGGTCTTTCGCGCGCCCCGCGCCTGGCCCGTCCCGTTCTGAGCCGGCTCGCCCGGCCCCCCGCCCCCCCGCCCGCAGCGGTCTTGAAGGTGTACCCGGCATGAGTCTGACGATCCTGGGCCTGGGCACCGCCGTCCCGGACGCGAGCTTCGGCAAGGTCGAGGGACTCGCGGTGGCGCGGGCGCTCACCGACCGCGCGGTCGTCGAGAAGGGGGCCAACTGGCTCCCCAACGTCTACGAGCAGTCCGGCGTGGAGACGCGCTACCAGTCGCTCGGCGACGGCCTGATTAGCGACCTCGTGGCCGGCACGGCCGAGTCCGGCTGCGTGTTCCTGCCCGACCCCGACAGCCCGCGCGGTCCCAGCACGGCGGTGCGCATGCAAGCCTACGCCGAGCATGCCCCCAAG
>CAXTPM010000584.1:2834-3704 GCA_964245865.1 uncultured Fimbriiglobus sp.
CGAGGCCGGGGTCGATCCGCGCAGCATCACGCAACTCGTCACCGTCTCGTGTACAGGGTTCGTCTCGCCGGGGGTCGATTACGCGCTGATCCGCGAGCTGAACCTGCCCCTCACGGTGGAACGCACCAACGTCGGGTTCATGGGCTGCCACGGCGCGATCAACGGCCTGCGCGTGGCCAACGCGCTGGCGCAAAAGCCCGGTAGCCGGGTGCTGCTCGCGGCGGTGGAACTGAGTAGCATCAACTACTACTACGGCCCGGAAATCGACAAGGTGATTGCGAATGCGCTCTTCGCCGACGGCGCGGCCGCGCTGGTGGCCGAGGTGCCCGCCGACACTTGCCTGGGGCCGCTCCCCGAGAGCTGGCGCGTGGCCGCGACGGGGTCGTGCATCATCCCGGATTCCGCGTGGGCGATGGGCTGGCGCATCCTCGACAATGGTTTTGAGATGACGCTGTCGCGCCGCATCCCAGGGCTGATTGCCGAGAACCTGAAGCCCTGGCTAGTCGAGTGGCTGGCCGGGCACGACCTCACCATCAAGGATGTCGGCTCGTGGGCGGTCCACCCCGGCGGGCCGCGCATCCTCGACGCGGTGGAGCAGGGTCTCGACCTGCCGCCGGAGGCACTCGAAGTCAGCCGCGGGGTGCTGCGCGACTACGGGAACATGTCGTCGCCGACGGTGCTATTTATCCTGGAGCGGTTGCGCGCGGCGAAGTTGCCCCGCCCGATGGTGATGATCGGCTTCGGGCCGGGGCTGGTGGCCGAGGCGGCGCTGTGGCGGTAGCCGGCGGTTCCGCTCCCGGCGAGCCGGTGGGCGTCAGACCAGTGGAGTGCCGCGTGCTAGATTCCGACCGCCTCGCGCTGTTGAACGCC
>CAXTPM010000585.1:0-3704 GCA_964245865.1 uncultured Fimbriiglobus sp.
TGCCCGCGACCCCGACCGCCGACCCGAGCACGTTTAGCCGCGCCGACTGGACCCTCGTCGCGGTCCTCGCGGCGGTGCAGTTCACGCACATGGTCGATTTCGTCATCATCATGCCCCTGGGCAAGCGGCTGATGAACGAGTTCACGATCAACGACGCCCAGTTCAGCTACATCATCGGCGCCTACGGACTCGCCGCCGGGGTGGCGAGTTTGCTGGCGAGCCTGGTGTTCGACCGCTTCGACCGAAAGCTCGTCCTCGGCGTCAGTTACGGCGGGTTCGTGCTGGCCACCCTCTTCTGCGGCCTGTCGCGCACCTACCCCGAGATGCTCGCCAGCCGCGCCGTGGCCGGGGCGTTCGGGGGACTCGCCGCCGCCGCGATCATGGCGATCATTGGCGACGCCTTCGGCCCCAAGAAGCGCGGCACCGCCACGGGCGCGGTCATGAGCGCCTTCGCCGTGGCGTCGGTCGCCGGCCTCCCGGCGGGGCTGTACCTCGCCGGGCGCTACAACCGCGGCACGCCGTTCGAGGCGCTGGCGGTGCTCGGGCTAGTCGTGCTCGCGGCGATTTTCGTGCTGGTGCCGAAGTTCCGCGAGCACCTGAAGTTCGAGCGGCAAGACGTGCTCGCGGAGTTCGGCATCGCCGTGTCGGAGCCGCGGCACCAGTTGGCGTTCCTGTTCACGCTCACGCTGGTGTTCGGCACGTTCACCGTCGCGTCGTTCCTGGGGCCGTACTTCCTGCGCGTCAACGACGCCTGGACCGAGGACCACGAACTGGCGATCATCTACTTCGTCGGCGGGTTCGCCACCCTCATTACGATGAACGTAGTGGGGCGCGTGGCCGACCGCTTCCCGAAGCGGCTCGTGTTCACCGTCATGGCCAGCGTCTCGGCCGTCCTGTGCCTGGTCGTGACCAACGTCACGCCGAGCACGCTGCCGCTGGCGACGCTCCTGTTGTGCTCGTTCATGGTGTTCGCGGTCGGCCGCATGGTGCCCGCGCAAGCCCTCATCATCGGCGTGCCGCAGGCCCGCAACCGCGGGGCGTTCATGAGCCTGAATACCGCGACCTCGAACTTCTGCACCGGCCTCGCGCCCGTCGTGGCGGGCCTGGTGGGCGGCAGCGAGCACTACTGGCGCGTCGGCGTGGTGGGGGCGATCTTCGCCGCGCTCTCGATCGTCGTGGCGCGGTTCATCAAGCCCGTGGAGTCGCTCACGCCGCCAGTCGCGCAGCCGGTGGGGGTTCCGCCGGAGGGGCTGGCACAGCCGCACGCCGAACCCGTGGGGGCGGCGTAGCCGTGGGCGACGCCAACCTGTCCGCCGACGTGGCCGAAGCACTCGCCCGGCTGAGTCTGCCCACGCTGGCGCGAGGCACGCCGGCGCCAGTCCCACCGGCCCTGGCCGCGTGGCTGGCCGACCCGGCGACCCCGCCCGCGTGCCGCGCCGGGGCGCTCGTCGCCCTCGACCGCTGGGACGAGGCGCACGCGCTGGCCCAAGACCTCGACACCCCCGACGGCAGCTACTGGCACGCCATCCTGCACCGGCGCGAACCCGACGCCTTCAACGCCAAGTATTGGTACGCCCGCGTCCGCCGGCACCCCGTGCAGTTGGCAATGACCGCCGAGGCGGGTTACGGCGACGGGGCGGCGTTCGTGGGGCGCTGCGAGGCCGCGCCGGCCGGGGAGCTGGCGGAGTTGCTCGCGTTACAGATGCTGGAGTGGCGGCGGCTGATGACGTGGTGCGCGGGCGAGTCCCACGGCTGAAGTCTGGGTCTTCGGGCGCGGGTGGGAACCGTTTCCGAGTCGAGCGTCGGCGACCAAACGAGAACCCAGGGCGTTGCCCTGGGTTCTCAACGTGCTGGGGGCGAGCGGCAGCGCCGCAAGCTCAACAATCCCCGCCCTACAAGTCCCCCGACTGCCGCGCCTCAAAGAACGTGTCGAGCTTACGCTTGCTCGCGTCGCCGGTCTTGTAGCCGTCGGTAAACGAGCGCTTGCGCTGGTCCGAGGTGCCGTGGGTGTACGCTTTTGGTTCCACCTCGCGCCCGCTGCGGCGCTGGAGTTTGTCGTCGCCGATACTATGGGCGGTCTTGAGCGCGCTATCAAGGTCGCTCACGTCGAGCTTGACGCCGTGCTCCTTGGAGTGGTTGGCCCAGCAGCCGGCGAGGTAGTCGGCCTGGAGTTCGAGGCGCACCGAGGCGTCGTTAGCCCTCGGCCCCCCGCGCGCCTCATCGACCCGGCGTGAGTAGCCGAGCAGGTTCTGCACATGGTGGCCGCACTCGTGCGCCACGACATACGCCTGGGAGAACTCCGAGGCCGAGCCGCCGAGTTGGTCTTCGAGTACTTTGAAGAACGCGGTGTCGAGGTACAACTTGCGGTCGGCCGGGCAGTAGAACGGCCCGACATCCGCGGTGGCGGGGCCGCAGCCGGTGTCCACTTGGCCGTCGAACAGCACCATCTTCGGCTCGGTGTAGGCGGGGTAGCCTTCTTTCTTGAACTCGTCCTTCCAGACCGCGTTGATGGTCCCCAGCACACTAACGTAAAAGTCTTTGACCTTCAACTCCGCCGGCGTGAGTTCGCGCTGGCGCGTCTCCTGCGGCTGCGCTTTGCTGGTCGCCTTGTCGGCCAAGTTCCCCAACTGCTGCGCTTGCTGGGGGTTGAGGCCGAAGATGTACACCGCGGCCATCATGACGATGATGCCGACAATGCCGCCCCCGACTTTCCCGCCGCTGAGTCCCCGGCGGTCTTCGACATCGCCCTTTTCGTCGCCCGAGATTTCCATGCTATGCGGCTCCGCTTGACTGTTACGAATCGGTTAACTCTCGACCGGCAGGTCGAGGGCGTACTGTTTGAGTGCGTCGAGGTCGATAAATTCCAAACTCGCCATATGGCACGCTTCGAGAACCACTTTCGGGGCCATCCCCGCCTCGAACGCCTCCTGCCAGCGCGTGGCGCACAGGCACCACCGATCCCCCGGTTTTAGGCCAGGGAAACCGTAGGCGGGAAAGGGCGTGGAGAGGTCGTTGCCCGCGCTCTTGGAGAACGCCAGGAACTCGGCGGTGACTTCGGCGCACACCACGTGCACGCCCATATCACCGGGACCGGTGTCGCAGCAGCCGTTGCGGTAGTAGCCGGTGAGGGGGGCGGTCGAGCAGGCTTTCAGCGGCCCGCCGAGAACGTTACGCGCGGTCGCCATTCGTCTGCCTCGGTCTGCGTGGGTGGGTCGGAACTAACTCGGCAGCAACTCGGCCACGGCCTCGCGCTCTTCTAGGAGTTCGGCGAGCGTGGCCTGGAACATCGCCTGGCCGTAGGCGTCGTGGCTCAAACCGGACACGACCTGGTAGCGGCCCCCGGCCTCGACCGTGAGCGGGTAGCCGAACACCAGCCCCGGCGGCACGCCGTACTGGCCCTGGCTCACCACCGCCGCGCTCGTCCAGTCGCCGGCGGGGGTGCCGTTGACGAAGCTCTTCACGTGGTCGATCGCGCCGTTCGCCGCCGATAGGGCACTCGACAGGCCGCGCGCCTTGATGATCGCCGCGCCCCGAGTCTGCGTCTCCGGCACGAACGTCCCTTCGAGCCACGCGCGATCCGTCACCACCTCGGTGGCGGGCACGCCGTCGATGCGGGCGTTGGTGAAGTCCGGGAACTGCGAGGCCGAGTGGTTGCCCCAGATCGTCATGCACGTCACACTGCCGTTGGGCACGCCGGCCTTCAT
>CAXTPM010000586.1:0-3704 GCA_964245865.1 uncultured Fimbriiglobus sp.
GCGGTGCTGTTCATCGACGGCCGCAATGTGGACCGGCCCGAGCGCACGCGGCAACTCGAGACCCCGCCGATCCCCGCCGGGCAGTCGCTCAGTTACGTGGTGCGCGTCGAGCGGCAGGGGGCGAACGGCCCCGAGTCCCAGCAAGAGCGCGTGACGGTGCGCGGCGGCGAGGCGCTGCCGCTCGATTTCACGAAGTGGCCGGGGCGGTAGGGCGCCGGATATGATGGGGCGACCGTTCCCCCGAGGTAACCCCATGCCGACGCTCGCCTCGATCCAACGCGGCACCCCGCGCGCCGTGCCCGTCACCGCGGCCGACTTCTCGCAGAAGCCGTGGACGAGTGCGTTCTTCAAGCTCCCCGTCGCGGGAGTTGTGCGCGTCACGACCCTGGGCCTGGAGGGCGACGGCGTGGCGGATGTCGTGAACCACGGCGGCGCCGACAAGGCGGTGTGCGCCTACCCGGCCGGCCACCGCGCGGCGTGGGAAGCCGAACTCGGCCTCGCCGAGTTCCCCGGCGGCGCGTTCGGCGAGAACTTCACGATTCACGGGCTGGCCGAGACCGACGTGTGCGTCGGCGATGTCTACCGCGTCGGCAGCGCCGTCGTGCAGGTGTCGCAGCCGCGCGAGCCGTGCTGGAAGCTCGCGCGGCGGTGGAACATCAAGGACTTGGCGGCGCGCTCGATTCGCACCGGCCGCACTGGCTGGTACTTCCGCGTGCTGGACGAGGGCGAAGTCGAGGCCGGCCAATCACTCACCCTGGTCGAGCGGCCGCGCCCGGAGTGGACGATCGAGCGGGCCAACGGGGTCATGCACCACCACATTGGCGGGGCCGAGATGGCGCGCGAGCTGACCGCGGTGCCGGAGTTGAGCGGGGCGTGGCGGGAGGAGTTGGGGCGGCGGGGCTAGAATGGGGCCGCCGAGGTCGTGTTCATGCCCCGCTTGTCGCAGTTCTACGGGATCGCCATTTACATGTATTACCGCGACCACGCGCCACCGCACTTCCACGCCATTTACGGCGACGAGGAGGCGCTGTTCGTGATCGCAACTGGGGCGGTGTACGCCGGGAGCCTGCCGCGACGGGCGCGGGTCATGGTCGAGGATTGGCTCGCCGCCCACCGCGACGAGTTGCAGGCCGACTGGGACTTAGCGACCGCTGGGCAGCCGCTCGCGCCGATCCCGCCCTTAATGTGATGTGAGGAGAGCCGATGATCCTGCGCGTCGTCCGGGCCGAAGTGAGCGGCCCACACCACTTGGCCCTCGAGTTCAACGACGGCTCGGCCGGCGCGGCCGACCTCGCGCCGCTGTTCGGCGGGCCGGTGTTCGAGCCGCTGCGCCGCCCGGAGTATTTCGCGCTCGCCGAACTCGACCCCGTATGCGGCACGGTGGTGTGGCCCAACGGCGCGGACTTCGCGCCGGAAGCGCTGTGGGAGTTGGTGGTGGCGGTCGGGGCCGATCATGCCGTCTAACGCCGTGGCACGCAAGCTCCAACTCCTCACGCTGGCCGCGTGCGCCCTCGGCGCGGCGCCGGCGGATGCCGTGTCGCGGGTCGGCGCCGGCACCGGCGTCACGGCCATGCCCCCTGACATGCCTACGAAGTTCGCAGTTGCGATGGCCACCCCGTTCGGGGTAATCGCCGCTGCGGGCCTCATGCGCCGCGCCGAGGCGGAGACGGCACTCATCCTCGGGACGGTCGCGGCCGGTATCGCGCTTTGGTTGTGGTGGGACATGCCCGCCAGCAACACGGAGCGGGCGCTGGTCGTGGTGGGGTGCGGCGCCATCCAGTGGAGCATCGCGTTCACGGCGGTCACTGTGGCGGCGTTCGGCCCGTCGAAGTTGGCAAAGGCACCCCCCGAAAGCCCGCCGTCCGCGACGGCGCGGGTCGGCCCCGCCGACTACTTCAACATTTAGCGTGTCCAGCCCAGACCCAGCCATGCGATGGGTGGGCTTTCGCGCCCCTTCTTCTACTGCATGTCTTTTCCGACCACTATCCACCGACCACTACTCCAGCCCCCACGGCACCGCCTTGTAGAACCGCAGCAACTCTAGCCGGTCATACGCGGCGTGGAACACCTCGTCGCCCTCCGGCTGGACGTACTGGTTCCACCACGCCACCTGCGGGCCGTTGTCGCGCGGCAGCGGCGGGAGGCCCATCGCGCTGAAGTCGCTTTTCAGCGACTGCGGCCGGCGCGTCATCGCGCTCAGGTCGAGGAAGCGGAACGGGTTCAGGCTCCGGCGCAACTCGCGCTCGGCCTGGACTTTGGCGAGGCTCGCGGCAACCTCGGTGCCGAACAGCCCCTCAGGCACGAGCCGGTCTTCGCCGCCCCAGCCGCCGGCCACGGGGTCGAAGTGGTACTGCGGCCCCTGCACGCCGTGGTCGTAGCGCGGGGCGACGAACAGCGCCCGCCGCGCGAGGCACCAGACCTTTTTCGGAACGGCGTCGGGCGCGAAGTCGCAGTCGATTTCGGCCACCTGATCGACCGGCTCGAACGCCCCGCCGGCTCGGGTGAATAGGTTCCGCCCCGGCACCGCCGCGCATGGGGGCAGGAGCTGCCGCGCGGCCCAGGCGTCGGCCTCGCTCCGGTAGATGCCGCGAATGACGCCGCCCTCCGGGGCGCGCCAGCCGTAGCGCAGGCGCAACTCCTCGCGGCCCACCAGCGCTTCGAGAACCACGAACGCCGTCGAATCCGGCGGGCGGTGTTCGAGGGCGTAGAAGCGCACGCGGTCGAGCACCGACCAGACGCGCTCCGGCACCTCGGGTTCGGCGGTGCGCACCAGGGTGTCCCACCAGCGGTCCCAGTGGATGCGGGCGAAGCTGTCGGCCTTTGCCGGCTTCACGCCGAGTTCCAGGAGGTAGTCCTTGAACGCGAAGTGCGGCAGGCGGGTGAGGTCCGCGAGGTTAACGCCGCAGCGGAACGGGTTGACGAGCGCGCGGGCGTGGCGCTCGGCCTCGCGGTAGGCCGTCTCGGCCTCGACCCAGTCGTCGAAACTCGCCTCGACGGTGGCGCCCGGCAGGAGTGTGAGGATGCGCTCGGCGGGGTGCGCGGCCGGGGCGACGAGGTGCCAGTGGCGGCGCTTCAGGTACGCGGGCATCGCTAGCGCTTCCGGGTCCAGGCGTCGTCGGCGTAGCGCTCCGCCGCGATCGTGCCGGCCCGCGCGGCGTCGGCGGCGGTCCAGGCGGTCGGCACTCGCTCGAAGTCGAACGCCTCGGCGAAGAAGGCTTCCAGGCGCGTGGCCAACTCGGCGGGGTCGAGCGCCACGCCGGAAAGCTCGGCGATCCCCGGCAGTTCCGGCGCGTACTCGCTCGCGGCCAGCAGGATGCCGCCGTGCTGGAGGAGAGCGCCTTTGAACTTGCGTTGAGCGCTGCCGACCACCTTGCGGCCACCGCAAGTGAGGTCACCGGGTGTGTGGTGCGTGAAGCACAGCGGCGAGTCGCCGGCTAGCTGTTGGCCGCACAGCACGGATGTCAAGGAGACGCCGAGCGGGGCGAGGCAATCGCGGACGGCGTAATGCGCCCGGCACAGCCACGACTCGCCCGGCACTTGCCACGGCTTGCCGGCCGGCAGGGCCAGCGCATAAGTGAGTTCGCGGTCGTGGACCAACGCCAGCCCGCCCGTGGCCCGCCGCACGCGCGGCAAGTCGGTGGCGTGCGGCAGTTCGACTGAGTGCGGCTGGAAGTAGCCGAGCGACACCGTGGGCGCGGGCCAGG
>CAXTPM010000587.1:0-949 GCA_964245865.1 uncultured Fimbriiglobus sp.
GTAGCCCCAGCGTGGCCGGGTGGCTGTACGCGGTCTCGCGCCGCACCGCCCTGCACCTGCGCAACAAGGGCCTGCGGCAAGCGAGGTCCGAGCGGCGCGCGGCCAGGCCCGAGGCGCTGCCCCCGGCGGACGCGGGCCGGGCCGAGAGTCTGGCCGCGCTCGACGACGCCCTGTCGCGGCTCCCCGAGAGTTTGCGCGAGGTCGTGGTGCTGTGCGAACTCGAGGGGCTGCCCCGGCAGGCGGTGGCGGATCGCCTCGGCGTGCCCGTCGGCACCCTCAGTAGCCGGCTGGCCAGCGCCCACAAGAAGCTCGCCCGGCGCCTCGGCGTCCCGGCGACCAGCCTCGTCCTGACGGCGCTCGTGGCCCCGAGCCTCGCGGCGTTCGACGCCCCGACGCTGTGGCTACTCGGCAACAGTTCCGGTGTCAAACTCCTTCTGGTGGAGGCGAAGCGCATGGCCCTCTTTGTGAAACTCAAGCTGCTCGCGGCCAGTGCGGCCGTGGCGGTGGGCGCCGCCGGCCTCACCGCCGGCGCGGGCCTGACGCTCGGCACCGGGCCGGGAACCGGCGCCGTTGGGGCGGCGGTAGACGGCGAGGCGGCGCGGCCGATGGCCGAGGCCGAGATGGCGCCGATGCCGCGCGTGGTCGGTGGGGAGGGGCCGGCCGGCGCACAGCCGGATTCTGGTCCCGCACTTACGACCGAGGAGCGTCTGCACGGCACCTGGAACCGCACGGCCGTGGCCACCGCGAGCGGCAGGCCGGTGCCGGCGGACATGCCCCTCATCGACCAACTCCAGTACGGCAAGCCGATGGGCGGCTGGAACAACTTCATTGTGTTCGCCAGCCCCACTCCGGCCGGCATCAAGCGGGGCGGGCGCCCGAGCCAGTGCGGCGTGGCCCCGCGCGACGGCAAGGCGGACTCGGCCAAAGACGTGCTACGCATGACGACGTG
>CAXTPM010000587.1:959-2547 GCA_964245865.1 uncultured Fimbriiglobus sp.
GTGGCGCGAGGCCGTCGAACACGCGCCGGTGTGCGACTTCCTGTGCGAGTTCCGCCTGAGCGGCGACAAATTGACTGTCGAGTTCCCGCTGCTGGAAGGGTCGAAGTCGCCGTACATCGGCAACTTCACCGAAGGCAACGTGCCTGGGATGCCGCGCGCCGAAACCTACGTCTTCACCTTCCAGCGCCAGCCGGCCGAGAAGCCGCCGGCGCCGAGGCCCGCCGACCCCGGCCCGCCGCCGGCCGGCGCCAAGCCCTCGCCCGCCGACGCGCTCGAGGCCGAACTCGACGCCCTGGAAGGGACGTGGAAGTGCGAGCGCGTCGAGTTGCCGCCGGATTCATCGCTCGACCCCGCCAAGCTCACGTTCGGGCCGATGCTGCGGTTTGCGGCCGACCGCAAGGCGTTCGTTGCCATACCGCCCAACCAGAATGAACAGCCCCTCGCCTACGACCTCAAACTCGGCAAGTCCCCCGCCCAACTGCTGCTCGCCGAGCGCGGCGACGGCCCGCGCCCGCCGGGCTTCTACCCGCTGCGCTACCGGCGCGACGGCACCACGCTCAGGCTCGGCACGCGCGTCGCCGAGGGGCTAATGCCCTTCGGCGCGGTCCCGGCGCGCGGCGACCAGCGCGCCGGCGACGAAGCCCTCATCAGCTCCGAGGTGCCGACGCCCGACCCCGTCACCGCCACGTTCGTCTACACGCAGATCGACGGCGCCGCCCCGCGCGCCAAGTACCGGCGCGATGTCGCCGCGATGCTCCAGGGCGAGTGGGAGTACCAGCCGCCCACCGGTCCCGGCAACTTCCTCAACGGCGGGCAACTCGTCACCGCCATGCGGCGCCTGACGTTCGCCGGCCAAGACGGCCGCGCCGGCGACGGCAAATCGACTTGGGCCGGCCCGTTCGAGTTCCGCGTCGAGATCGGCCCCAACCCGGGCGGGGCGCTGACGCTCACCGGCAGAAGTGAGTCCGGCGAGGTCCGCCGGCTGCGGGCGCGGGTCAGTCTGGGCTACGACGACAGCATGATCCTCGTCGCGGCGCGGGCGGCCGGCGGGGACGAACTGTTCCCGGTCGTGAAGGGCAACGAACCCATCAGCTACGTCCCCGGCGAGGAGCGCCCGGTGACCTTCCGCCGCGCCAAGACGGGCGCCGCCAAGTCCGCCGCGCTGGAGGGCGAACTCAGAAACGGTTCCGAAAGGGTGCGAGTCGTAGTTTGAGGGGATGACTCGCAAGCCCTCCCCGAGCGACCTGACGAACAGCCAGTGGGCGTTGGTCGCCCCGCTCGTCCCGCCGGTCAAGCCCGGCGGGCGGCCCCGCAAGTACGACACGCGGGAGGTCGCCAACGGCATCCTGTACGTCAACGCTGAGGGGTGCCGGTGGCGGGCCTTGCCCCACGACCTGCCGCACTGGAAGACGTGCTACAACTTCTTCCGCGCGTTCGAGGCGGACGGCACCTGGGACCGGCTCGTGACCGCCCTGCGGGTCGAGGTCCGAACGAAGTTGGGGCGGGACCCGACGCCGAGCGGCGGGTGCATCGACTCGCAGTCCGCGAAGACCGCGTCGGGCGGCGCGGAGGTCGGGACGGACGGGGC
>CAXTPM010000587.1:2557-3690 GCA_964245865.1 uncultured Fimbriiglobus sp.
AGACCGGGTGACCCGGAACCAGAAACTGGCCGTGACGCAGAGCCGGGCGCTTGCCGCTACGGAAGTCGCGATCGCAAAGGCGCACCTGGCCACTGCGCAGGAGCGGATGTCGGCACTGACGGCGGCAAGAACGTGCGGGGCCGCAAGCGCCACGTCGTGACCGACACCCTGGGGCCGCTCCTGGCGGTCGTGGTCACGGCGGCGAACTGCGACGACGGGACGACCGCCCCGAGGCTGCTCGCCGAACTGCGGGCGGAGGAGTTCCCCCGGCTGGCAGTCGTGTGGGCGGACGGGAAGTACCGGAACGACAACCTGGCCGCGTGGCTGGCGACCCAGGGCCGGCTGCGGGTCGAGGTGACGGCCAGGCCGGAGGGCCAGAAGGGGTTCAGGCCGCTGGCCAAGCGGTGGGTGGTGGAGCAGACGTTCGGCTGCCTGGTGCGGTCGCGGCGGCTGGTCCGAGACTTCGAGCGGTTGCCTGAGACGAGTGCCGCGATGGTCAAGCTCAGCTGCATCCATCGGATGGCCCGCCGTGCCCGGCCACCGCGGGGCAAGAAGAAGTTCCGGTACAAACGGAAGATTGCAAACTGACCCTTTGGAACCGTCTCTCAGTTCCGAGGCTAAAGAGTTGCAGACCTTCGGCGCGAAGTCCACCGGCGAGGAGGGGCTAGTCGGCACCTGGAAGCGCACCAAAGTCGAGACCGCGAGCAAGGCGCCCGTGGCGAAGAACCTGACGCTGATCGAGCAGTTCGAGATCAAGCAATTCGAGAGAAACATTCCCGGCAACCAGTTGAACAACGCCCGCGTCACGTTCGCGGTGGCCACGGCCAAGGGCACCACCCCAGTGGTCTGCCCCTGCGACTGCCGGTTGGACTTCCGCAGGGACGGCAACGTGGCGAAAAATGACATCCTGGCCTTCGCGCTGCGCGGCGGGTTGAGCGGCAGTGGTGGACCGCGCAGCTTCGGTGGCCGGTTCCGCTTCGCCGGCGACGAGTTGGAACTGTACCTGCCGCTCTACGAGGGGGCCGACACGCTCTTCCCCTACGAGAACACGGTGCGCGGGCGCCCGGACCCCGGCACGAAGAGCGGCTTCGGCCCGCCGGTGGTGGCGGAGACTTACGTCTTCACCTTCGCCC
>CAXTPM010000588.1:0-2046 GCA_964245865.1 uncultured Fimbriiglobus sp.
GACGACTCCCATGCCGAGGGGCAGCATGGTCGCCGCCGAGGCGGTCGAGGAACTCGAACTCGAATCCGACGAGCTAGTCGAGCCGGAGGTGCCGGACGAACTCGAACCTGCCGACGATGAGGAGCTAGTCCCCGACGGGGCCGACGAACTACCGGCCGAGCCGGAGGTGCCGCCACTCGCGGTACCCATCGGGATCGTCGCGGCCACGCCGCCGGAACTCGCGGCGGCCAGAGCGCTCCCCTGGTCGGTCGCGGTCGAGCCGTCGCCGCCGGACTTGGGCGGCAGGGGCGAGAGCGTGCCCGTGAGGTCGGCACTCAGCCGGTTGGCGACCGCACGGGCGAGGTCGTCCGAGGCGATGCTGTCCCGGCTGGCGTCCATGCGCAGCAGTGTGATGTCGAGCGCGGCGTACAGCGCGGCCAGGAGTAAGGCGGCGATGACCGCGGCGAGCAGGACTTCGAGCAGGGTGTAGCCGGCGCGGACGGGCTTGCGGATCACGGCGAACTCCCGCTAGTGCCACTCGAACTCGAAGCGGGGGGCGTGGGGTTGGTCGCCACCTGCCCAGTGCTCATCTGCATCGGGTCCAATACGTACTGTGCAAGCGTCACCTTGTACTCGCGCCCGGCGACGGTGCGCGTGCAAGTGACGGTCACGAGGTACAGCCCGGCCGCGTCGCCGGAACTCGAATTGAGTTGGTACGACCAGTTCGGCTCCTCGTCGAACGTGCCGCTCGTGCTCGCCTTGCAGTCGAGCGCCCCAGCTTCCACTTCGGCCAGTTTCGAGGCGGCGAGGCGCGTGCCGGTCGATTGCATCGCCGCCGCGCGGCCGCGCTCGACGCCGGAGTCGATGAGGCTCAGAATCGCGCCGAGCGAGAGCAGGAAAATGGCGAGCGCAATAAGCACTTCGAGCAGGGTCATGCCTGCGCGGGTGGGGCGCGGGTGCCGGTGACGAGTGCACATCGCAGCCTCCGGGAGTTAGCGGGCGTCTTTCGGGGCGGGAGCGGCGCTGGTGCCGCCGGTCAGGCCGCGGATGCGTACCCAAATTGGCGTGACGCCGAGTTCGCGGACTTCGAGAATGACTTGGTCCTCGCGGCAGGTGCCGTCGGGCAGGAACGTCGCGGCGCGCACCCAGCCGGCTGCGTCCGCCACAGGAGCCACGGAGGCTTGTGCGCCGGTGGGGATCAGCCGCACTGTCACCCCTGGGGGGAACTCCTCGACCGCGACGATCGGCTTATCGCCGTCGTCGTCGTCGGTGGTCGCCTGGGTGTCGAACGCCTCGTCGTCGGGGGCGATGCGCATCTGCGCGTTGTTGCCGGAGAGCGCGAGGCGGTAGGTCTTGTTGCCCCCCACGGCCGCGGCGCGGGCGTCGTTGGCCCGCGCCCGGATGGTGTCGGCCGCGGCCTTGACGCGCGTGCCCCGATTCATGCCGTTGAGCGTCGGGCCGAGGAACGCCGCGAGGATGATGAGTACGGCCATCACGGCCATGATCTCGACCAGGGTGAATCCCGAGCGGCGATGCGCGCGGGTCGAGCGGCTCATCACAATCTCCTCTAGCGGCGGAGTCCGGGCGGGGAGCTACTTGTCCGGGTAGACCAGTTCCTGGTTCGAGTCGCCGGTACTGACGATGACCGGCCGCTCCGTGCCGAAGTTGTCGTTGACAATCCTCAGGGTGAACAGTTGGCCCTTCGAGTTGGCGATGGCGGGCTGGCCCCCTTCGAGGTACGGCTTGCCGCCGTCGGACGGCTGGACCAGTTCGTTGAGCGATTGCGGCCACTGGCTGTCGTGGTCGGTGGCGTAGGCCTTGCACGCCTGCGATGCGGCCGCCATGCGCAGTAGGGTTTGTTTGTCGCGTGCCCGGCTCAGTTGGTTCAACGTAGCCACGGTGCCCACGCTGGCCAGGATGACCATGATGGCCACCACCACCAGGATTTCCACGAGGGTGAACGCCTCGCGCCCGGCGGGGCCGCGCCGCAGCAGGCGCCGGCCGACGAGGGCGGGGGAGACCGACGGGGTGTGGGGGGTCGAACGTCGCATGGCGGGGTCTACTCCG
>CAXTPM010000588.1:2056-3688 GCA_964245865.1 uncultured Fimbriiglobus sp.
ATAGCCGCCCGAGACTGAGAGGCGGGTGAGAGTACGCCGCCCGACCGCTACTGTACTGTGTTGCCCAGCTCAAAGATCGGCAGCAGCAGCGCCAGCACCACTAAAAGCACCATCAGCGCCATCACCAGAAGCATCGCCGGCTCGAGCAGTTTCACCATCAGTTCGAGGTTGCGCGTGGTGCGCTTTTCGAGGCCGTCGGAGAGGTCCAGGAGCACCTTTTCGAGCGTGTTCGACTCCTCGGCAATCGCAATCATCTCGACCACGTCCACCGGGAAATAGCGGTTGCGACGCAAGGGGTCGGCGAGTTTCTGCCCGGCGGTAATGTTCTCGGCCGACTCCGCAATCGCCAAACTCAGCACCCGGTTACCCGTACTATCTTTGGCGATGGCCAGCGCCCGCAAGATCGGAATGCCGTTCTGTAACATGGTGCCCAAAATACGAGTAAAGCGCGACAGCGCTAAACTGCGGAACACCGGACCAAATAGCGGGAGGCGCAAGCGTATGCCGTCGGCCCAGAAGCGCCCGCCGCGGTTGGTCCAGCGGATGAAATATACTAGCGCGACCGCGATCAGAACCCCCGCGCCGATCCCCTCCCACGACTGCATAAAGTGGCTGAGCGCGAGCAGCACCTTGGTGGCGAGCGGCAGGGTGCCAGTCTGCTTGAGCTTGGCGAAGATCGGCTCGAATTTCGGCACGAAGAAGATAATCAGCACGTTGATAATCACGAACCCCGCTGCGCCCAGGAACGCGGGGTACGCCAGGCTGCCGATGACCTTCGACTTCAAGTCCTGCTCGCGCTCGACGAACACCGCGACGCGCTTGAGCACGTCTTCGAGGAAGCCCCCCTCTTGGCCCGCGCGGACCATGCTCACCGCGAGTTCGTTGAACACCGTGGGGTGCTGGCCCATCGCCTGCGACAGCCCCGTGCCGTCGGCGACCTGCATGCGGACTTCGCGCAGCACTTCCTGGAGGCGCGGGTTGACGCTCTGCTTTTCGAGCAACTCCAGCGTGCGCAAGAGCGGCACCCCGGCGTGCAGTAAGTCAGCAGTCTGCGAGTAGAAGGTACTCAGGTGCCGGCCACTAACCCCCTTGCGGCCGAAGCGCTTCTGGGAGCCGGACTTGGCGGGGAGAATCTGGACGGGGAACAGCCCCTTGGCGTCCAGCATCGCGGCCACCTCGCGCTCGGTCGCGGCGGTGAGCATGCCGCTCGACTTGGCGCCGGTGCGGCCGATGGCGGTGAAGCTGAAGTCGGGCATGGGGTCACTGGTGGGCGTAAGAAGAAGAGTTTAGCCGCCAAGGGCGCCAAGTCCGCCAAGGGAAGACCAAGGGGAAAAAGACGGAGTTTTGTTTTCCGAACACAACATCTTCTGTTCCTGGGTCTTCCTTGGTCTTCCCTTGGCGGACTTGGCGCCCTTGGCGGCTAAACTCTTCTTCGCCGCTAGCTCAAGTCCCCGGCCGTGACGCGGCCGACCTCATCGACCGTGGTCGAGCCGCGCAGCACCTTCTGCCAGCCGTCCTGGCGCAGGGTACGCATGCCGGCCTTGATCGCCTCCATGCGGATCACGCTGGAGTTCACCCGCTGCACCACCAGATCACGAATGAGGTCGGTGTTGACTAGCAGTTCGTGAATCC
>CAXTPM010000589.1:0-3682 GCA_964245865.1 uncultured Fimbriiglobus sp.
CGGCGCGAGTTACTCCGGGCGCCGGCTCGTCCGGGCCGAGCTTCCCGGCGAGGTCGCGCCAGATGGCCAGTTGCTCATTGCCGACCGGGTGCCGGCCCACCAGCCTACTTGACGAGCCTCTCGATGTCCGCCTTGATCGCCCGGCCCCACAGGTCGTACCCCTTGCCACTCAGGTGGAGGTAGTCCGGCATGACCTCGCCCGACAGCCCCCCGGCCGGGTCTAGGAACGCCCCGCCGATGTCCTTGAAGAATACGGTCTCCCCGTCGTCCAGCTTCGAGATGATGGCGTTGATCTCGGCTACCCTCTTGTTCAGCCGCACCGCAGGCACCGTCCCCCGCAGCCGCTCCAAGTCCCGCACCGCGGCGTTCAGCCGCTTGAGGTCGGGCTTGTCCTTCGCCAGTTCCTCGTTGATCGGCTTGACGCCCGCGACGATCTGGTCGATGCTCCTCTCGGCGTCGCCCGAGCCGCCGCGCGGGAAGACGCCGAGGACCAGAATCTTGACGCCGGGCTTCCGGCGCTTCAGTTCCTCGACGATCGCCTTGATGCCGCCGGCGATCTGCTCGGCGGAGTGCGCGCCGACGTTGTTCGTGCCGATCATGAGGACCGCCGCTTTCGGCGCCAGGCGGTCCAGCTCGCGGCCGTCGGTGATCCGCCAGAGGACGTGGCCGGTCTGGTCCCCGCTGATCCCGAGGTTCACCGGCTTAAATGCGCCGAAGTGCTCCCCCCAGGCCTTCTGCCCCTCCCAGCCCTGGGTGATGGAGTCGCCCAGGAACACGACATCGCCCGCGCCCCCGCTCTGCTCGACGCGGCGGATGAACTCTTTGTGGCGCGGGATGTCGCGGTCGAGCTTCCGGGCGGCGGGGTTGTCCGGGGACTTGTCCTGACCGGGCAGGGGGGAGGCTGACAGGGCCAGTGCCAGCGCGCAGCCGGCGGGGATCGAAAAGCGCATGGCGCTCCTTCTGGTGGGGTCCCGCCCCGTCGGGCGATTCGGGGCATCATAGCCGGAGCCCTCCCGCAGAGCCAGGGGCGCCCTCGTGCGGGGGGTGCGGAGGCCGGGCCGCCGACATGCCCTAATCCCCAACGGCGGCGTCATTCAGCCAGTCGTATGAATGCAGCCATTTGCGGTTGGGCACAGCGCCGGACCCTGTGTTTTGCAGTCAATCAAAGGCACGTAGGAGTGCGTCGGCCGTTGCCCGCCTTCGCGGCGACTTCGCTTTGGGTTGGCAAAGGGCCACGTGGCCCTTTGCCAACCGTGTGCTGATTGCCGTGGTCCCCGCCCTGGCGGAACTCGTGGAGGATCACGAGCGAGGCCGCGATCTGGGTGGCGGTCATGTGCCAACCAGGTCGGCGGGCACCGGCACGCCTACTTCGCGTCCCAGGGGAACGGCGGGAGCGCCTCGGGAGCCACGCTGCCACCCTACTCGGGCTTCTCTTCCCACGGCGCCACGGGGAGGCTCGCCACGTCGCGTCCCGAAGCGATGGCGTGCTCGCGGATCAGCTTGATGATGAGCCACAGCGTCGGCTTCTCCTCGCCGGCGGCGAGGGACCGGGCGAGCGCCAGCCACTCGTTCGGCACCTGCACCGGGGTGCGCTTCGTCTTGTGCTCGCCGCCGGACTTGGCGGGCTTCTTGCGTGCTGCCATAGCCGTCATTGTTGCTCTCCGCAGTAGCCGACGCCAGATGTCCGGGAAACATTCTAACCGCACACTATTAACGGTCCAAACTCGGTTATCTTTACACGTGGTATGCTATCAGCGGTATCCCGCTGATAGCATACCACGGTGCCGCCGCTTCAACCGGCACAACAGTACCCCAGTGAAGGCCACGATGACAATGGACGTTCCCGCCGTCGATCCTCCACGCGCCACGCCTATCGAATCCCCGCCCGTGCAGGCGACTTTCCCCGCCGCCCGCTGTCCCGTCTGCGGCGGCCGCACGTTCGAGGGGGCGCTGTGCGGGTGGTGCCCGCAGCGGGTGGCCCTCACCGACAAGGGCCGCCGCGAGTTCGGGACTACCCCGCGCCGCTAGCCCCGCCCGCGACTGACTCAACCCTTCACCGCCCCGGCCACGTCGGCCGGGGTCCGCCCCCGCACACCCACAGTAGGACGCTTCATGTTCCTCCAGCTCGTCGGCATTGTCGAGAACCACCAGCGCCGGGGCCGCGGCCCCGAGGACGCCGCCCACCGCCTCGCCCGCGTGCTCCTCCGCGCCGTCGGCCGCGCCGACCCCGAGTCCAGCCGCGCCCGGCTATCACTCCTGCGCTCCGTCGGGCTGGGCGACTCGCCCACCTACGACGAACTCAGGCTGTTCGCCACGGGCGGGGTGCTGGGGCAGATTCTGCGGGCGCCGGGGCCGGTGGAGGACCCCGACTCCGACGAGCACGCGCTGTTCATCCGCTCCCAGCAGATGCTGTTCGACCCCAAGATTTGGGAGCGGGTGTTCGCGGTGATGCGGCGCATGGACCTGCACCCACGCCACTACTCGATCGGAGTGGCCGAGGCCGGGGCCGTGCAGGTCATCGTCACCGTCGGCGGGAAGTAGGGGGCGTGGCCATGCGGCTGCGGACGCGCCGCTAGCCCTGCCCGAGACCGCCGCAAGGCACCGCAACCCGCCGCCCTCCGGCAACTTTGTCGATCTCGACAAAGTTATTGTCCGCATGGCTTGCCCCCGCACGCACACCAGGAGAGTCCGCATGGACGCCGCCGACGACGACTGCCCCAAGTACCCGCCCGTATCCGCCGCCGCCTTCCCCGAACTCACCCACCACCTGCCCCGGCGCTCGCCGCTCTGGTGGTGCTTCAGAGAAGTCGAAGCCGCCGCCGCCCACATCGAGTGCGACGCCGCGCCGTGGCTCGCGGGGGACTGGCCCGACGCCAAGTTCGCCGAACTGTGGCGCGAACTCGCCGAGTCGGCCGTCGCCTGCGCCGAGGTGCTCGAACTCCCGCCCGCCGAGCGCAAGTACCCGCTGCCGCACTGGCCGTGGGTGAAGGAATGGTGCGGCGACGGCCGCGACCCGGCGAAACTGTTCGCGCCGGAATGACTGCCGCCCAACCAGGGAGTTGATTTAGTGACTCGCCGGTGTACAAATGGTCCGACGGCAGGGGCGGGAGTCATGACCCGCCCGCGCCGGCCGGCGCGCGGTCCCCGTCCTCAGCGGGGGCCAACCGCCGGCCGGCGCCGCCGCGCATCTCCTGAGGACTCACGCATGTCGATTGATCCCGACTGGGAGCCGGGCGAACCCCTGCCGCAGTGGCTGGAGTTGCCCGACGCCGGCGGCCTCACCTGGCAGGCTGCACCGGGGGACGGCGACACGCCGGCGCCGCTCCCGCCTGACCCGGTTGAGCAGGCTCGGGCCGTCATCGACGGGTGCTTGACGCTTTACCGAGGGACCGACCTCGGGACGACTACGCTCGTCGAGTTGATGCGCACCGCCGACCCGCGGTCGTGGCCATCGCACCTGTACGACCTGGCCCGCCGGTTCTTCTTGGCGGGCATGGAGGGGCGGATGCGGCGCGAACTCGCGGCGAGCGAGGCCCGGCCCCACGTCAGGGCCGAGTACACCCGCGTGATCGCGCTCGGGGCGCTGCTCGAGGCGCCCGGCGTGGGCGAGCACACGGACTTGGGCGGGAGTCCGCTCTCGTGCGCGTTCATGCAGCAGGTGCGGCTGCTCCTCGCCAGCCAC
>CAXTPM010000590.1:0-3679 GCA_964245865.1 uncultured Fimbriiglobus sp.
TCGGGCGCGTCGGGCCAAACACCTGCGCGAAGCAGATTCGCGCGGCGTTCGAGGAGGTCGTGCTCGGGCTTGGGCACTTCCCGCGCACTTGGGCCGAGGCGCAGTCGCGGCATCAACTCCTGTACGGCGATCGCGTGCGGGACTTGCAGAAGGACTAGTCGGCTGCGACCGCCCGCCGCTGCCGCCACCCCACCGCCGCCCACCCCACAAGCGCCGCCAGTGCCCACGTCCACCACCCCGGCACGAGCGTCCGCATCCACGGCCCGCCCTGCCACATCAGCAGCATCGGCCCGATCCCGATGAGCGTCAGCCACGCCAAGTCGAGCGTCAGCCACGGGTAGCGCTTCAGCGTCAGGCCGAGCGCCCAGTAGCCGGGGGCGAGCAGCGGCACGAACCAGCGCACCGACGGGCACTCGCCGGAAAGGTTGGTCGAGGTCGCGGCGTAGGCGCCCACGGCCAACAGCCACCAGCCACCGACGAACGCCAGTGCCGGCCGGTCGGGCTTCGACTTAGCCGCGAGGCGGACTAGCCCGGCGAGGGCGAGCATTAGCGGCGGGTTGTGCGTCACGAAGCCCTTCTTGCCGAACAGCAAATCGCCCGTGTACAGCACCAGCCCCAAGGGACTATGCTGGAGTCCGCCGGTGGCGGTGCGGGCGTCGAACGGGCTTCCCGGCCACGCCAGATACTCGGGTACGGCGTTGGCCGGGCCGAACGTGCCGCCGATCTCGTAATTGAGCCAGTGGTGGGCGAGCAGCCACGGGGCCGCGCCGAGGGCGAGCCACCCGAGTGTTCGCCACGACTTGAAGACGATCCCGACGAACGGCACGAGGGCGAGCACCAGCGCGGTGCCGACGCCGAGGTCGAGCGTATAGCCGACGCCCGCGAGCGCCCCGGCCCCGAGTGCCGCACCCGGAGAAAACCGCCCCAACCGTTGGGCGCGGGCGAGACTCGCGCACAGCCACGCCGCCGCGGCCAGGAACGGCTCGTGGCCATTCACCTGGCGCGAGTAGGCCGGGGCGACGGTCGCGGCGACGAAGCTGAGCGAGTAGAGAGCGTGCGCTCGGCCCTCTAGCCCCACCTCCCGGCCGAGTCGGACGACGCCCCACGCGGCCAGCGCCAGCGGCAGCCCGGCACTCACGACCGCGAGCCAGCGGCAGAACAAATCCGGGCGCTCGGCGGCGCGCGGCCCCCCGAGTGCCATCCAGGCGCGGTACAGCCCGGCCAACAAAGCCGACGGTGCCGGCGTCTTGTCCGAGTAGAACCGCCCGCCGATCAGGAGCTTGTCCTTCGTGCCGCCGGCGAGCAAGTCCGGCCGGTCGGCGGGGTACGGCTGCGGCGGCTCGGCCGGCACCCGCACGAAAATCGACTCGTCGATAACGAGCGTGCCGCGCTCGGCCAGACTCTCGACGGCCGCGAGGCGGCTGCCGTCGTTCCACCCGCCGGCGTGGGGCCGCGCGCCGACGAGTGCGGCGAGCGCGAGGCCGGTCAGCAAGAGCGCAGTGGTGGGGCGGGTCACGGGGGTCAGGGTACGGGGCGGGGGCCGAGTCGTCTTGCCCCGCCGGCCCGCGCGCTGCTACGATGCCCCGCCCCGCCCCAGCGCGAAGGATGCGCCGCCATGCACTGGCTGTTGATCGGCTACATGTTCCTGTTCATCCACCGCCCCTTCGAGGTCTGGCCGGCGCTGGGCGAGATGCGCGTCGAGCGCATCTACATGGCCGTCACGGTGACCGCGTGGCTGTTCGCGGGCGGCAAGCGCTGGCTCCCCAACATCCAGCACGCCGCCTACGCCGCCCTCGCCGGCTCGGTGGTGCTGGCGTGGGTGCTCAGCCCGTGGATGGACTCGACCCAGCCGCGCGTCGAGGACTGGTTCAAGATTCTGGTGTTCTACGGCCTGCTCGTGACGACCGTGTCCGACGAGAAGGCGCTCAAGAAAATCGTCGCGGGGTTCGTGGCGGTCATGGCGGTCTACCTCGCGCACTCGCTCAAGGAGTACGTCGCGGGCCGGCACACCTACCGCATGGGGATCGCGCGCATGCTCGGGGTCGATTCGACTCTGGGCGACCCCAACAGCTTCGGCGCGAGCATCGTGTTCGTGCTCCCCTTTATCACCGCGCTCTGGCGATCCGGCGTCGGCGGCAGACTCGGGCGGCTGGCACTCGCGGGGTACTTCGGGTTGTCGGTGCTCTGCATCCTGCTTACCGGGTCGCGCTCGAGCCTGCTCGGGCTGTCGCTCTGGGGGCTGATCCTGGTGCTCGGCTCGCCGAAGCGGTGGAAGATTCTCCCCGCCCTGCTCGTCGCGGCGCCCCTGGTGTTCGTGGCGCTCCCGGCGAGTTTGCAGACGCGCTTCGAGACGATCATCGACTCGGATGTCGGCCCCGCTAATGCGAAAGAGTCCGGCGAGGGGCGCGTGCTGGGACTCTTGACGGGCCTCAAACTCTGGGAGAACTCGCCGCTCACCGGCGTCGGCCCCGGCGCCTGGAGGCCGGCGACGCGCTCCTCGATCGAGGCGCACAACCTCTACGGCCAGCTCGTCGGCGAACTCGGGGGCTTGGGCCTCGGCGCGTTTTGCCTCATGCTCGCGGGGTTCGCGCTCAACTTCCGGGCGATGAAGCGCGTGCGCGACCGGCACCCCGAGTGGGGCGACGACCTGCCGACGCAAGTCGGCTCGGCGGTGGGCGTCGGCGTGGTGCTGCTGCTCTTTATGGGCAACTTCGGGCACAACCTGTTCCGCTTCTCGTGGCTGTGGTACGGCGGCTTCATTCTCATCGCCCGGCACTGCCTCGAAGTCCGCGAGCGCGCCGCGCAGTGGGACGCGCTGCACGCCGGCGACGAAGACGACGCCGAGGACGGCGAAAGCGAGTGGGCCGACGGGGGCGATCCCGACGCCGAGGCGCTGCCGGCGGGGTGGCAGGCGCACCCCGGCCACGGCTGGCCGGGCGAGGTCGCCGCGGCGGGGGCGGGGCGCTAAATCCGGCGCGGCCCTTGCGAACCGGGCCGCGGGGCGCAACAATACCCCCACACGCCGAGGGGAGGCCGACCGCCGTGATTGCCGCTCTCCTGTCCGCCCTCGCCCTGCTCCTCCAGCCGCCGCCCCCGGCCGAACCGGCCGAGGCGCGCCTGGTCGCGGCACTCGTGGCGGCACTCGACGAGGACGACGTGGAGACCCGCCAGCACCTCGCCTCGGCGCTCGCGCGCCTCCCGGCGCAGTCCGAGTTGGTCGCCGCGCTCTCGAACCCGTCGGCCAAACTCCAGGCCGGCGCCGCCTACGCGCTCGGGCTGCGCCGCTACCCCACCGCCGAGAGCGCCGAGCAGGCGCTCGCGGCCCTGGTGCCGCTGCTCAAATCACCGGGCGTCGAGGTGCGCCGCCAGACCGCCCTGGCGGTGGACCGCGTGCTGCAGGCCCGGCGCGAGCGCCGGCCCGCGCCGGTAGTCCCGACCGCGCCGGCGCCCCTCGCCCGCCAAGTCCCGGCCGGGGGTCGCTGATGCACTTACTCGTGTGGCTGGCCCTCGCCGCCGCGACCGCCACCCAGCCGGGCGGCAATGAATCGGGGGCGCGTGCCACTTCACTTGGGGGGGCGATCGGCCCGGATCAGCTCAAGGCCTTGCAGGGGCGGATGCTCCGGCTGCGCGCCGCCGACAAAAAGCCCGAACTCCTCAACGACCTGCTGAAGTTCGCGGC
>CAXTPM010000591.1:0-3670 GCA_964245865.1 uncultured Fimbriiglobus sp.
TACTTGCCCACGGGGCTGGCCATGATGCGCGCCTCGATCTGCTCGGGCGACTCGGAAGCCGTCGGCGCGCGACGACTCCATCACGACTTCGCTTAAAATGCCGTGCAGCCGGTCGCGCAGGGTGGTGCTGAAACCCGCCATGACGCTGTTGACTAAAATGAGCGTGGCAACCCCGAGCAGCACCGACACAATACACACGAACGCGAGGTAGCGCGTGCGCAGGTAGCGGGTGCAGAGCAGTAACTGGTACACGCGAGCGTCCTGCCGGGCGGGTGGGGGCCAAAGTCGCCGGCCGGTTGTACCACCTGCGCACGATCGGGGGAAGGGGAAGTTGGCGTGGGGCGGTTGCACTCGCCGCGGCGGGGGATTAGTCTGGGTGGGTGCGCCCGCGCCCCGTCCGCGCGGCCCCGGCAGTGGGAGGGAGTGCGATGAGCCAGGAGTTGGGCGACGCCGAATCACTCGCCACCGAGATCGTGCGCCTGCGCCTCGTGGAGGAGGGGATCGTCCGCGAGGCGGTCTACGAGATCGGCGGGCCGGCCACGCCCGCCTCGGACCTCTTGCGCTACTTGGAGCGCCGCGGCCACCTCACGCCGCTGCAGAGCGGCAAGCTCGCCAAGGGCGACCGCGACGGCTACTTCCTCGGCGGCTATCGCCTGCTCTACCGCATCGCCTCAGGCAGCTTCGGCCGGGTGTACCGCGGCGACGACCCGCGCACCGGCCAAATCGTGGCGATCAAGATTCTGCGCCGCAAGTTTACCGACGACCCCCACCGCGTCGAGCAGTTCAAGCGCGAGGGCCAACTCGGGCGCAGCATCCAGCACGGCAACATTGTGGGCATCTACGCCGTCGCCAAGGACGACCCCACGGGGCAGTACTACATCGTGATGGAGTTCGTCGAGGGGGGGAACCTCCGCGACATCCTGAACATCCGCAAGAAGGTCGAACTCGACGAGGCGCTCCGCATCATCGAGGAGTGCCTGAACGGCCTGGCCTACGCCCACTCTAAGGGGCTTTCGCACCGCGACATCAAGCCGAACAATATCCTCTTGGGCACCGACCGGGTGGCCAAGCTAGTAGACTTCGGCCTCGCGGAAATCCAGGCCGGCGCCGCGCTCAACTTCAGCATCAACATGAAAGGGCCGCTCAACGAGAAGGACGACGACGTGCCGATGGACCGCACCATCGACTACGCCGGCCTGGAAAAGAACACGGGCGTCAAGCCGGGTGACATCCGCAGCGATATCTATTTCCTCGGCCACGTCCTGTACGAAATGATCACCGGCGAGGCACTGATCCCCCGCACGCGCGACAAGAACGTCGCACACCAGAAGCGCCGCTACGAGGACTGCGAGGCCAAGCTGCACGCGATGGTGCCGAAGTTCGGCATCCACCCGGCCGCGGCGAAGGTGATCGCCAAGGCCATCGCGTTCAACCCGGCCCAGCGCTACCAGACCCCGACCGCGTTCATGGAGGCGATCAAGGCCGCGCGCACCGAAATTAGTGGCGGCGGCGACACCCGGCGCGCCTCCGGCCCCTTGACCATCTACGTGGTCGAGGACAACGCCAAGCTGCAGGACGTGTTCCGCGAGAAGTTCAAGAAGCTGGGTTTCCGGGTGCTGATGAGCGCCGACGCGGGCAACGCCCTCAGCCGCTACCGCCAGGCGCCGTACCACGCCTTACTAGTGGACGCCGGGTCGGTGGGGCACTCCGCCATCGACTCGTTCAAGAGCATCTACGCCGAGGCCCAGCAAGCCTACCTCGACCTCGCCGGCATCCTAATTCTCAACGAAGACCAAGCGGGCATGGCGGGCCGGGTGCGCGACCTCCCCGGCGGGGTGGCGCTGGTGCGGCCGGTGGGGCTGCGCGAACTCGTGGGGCACCTCAAGTCGGTGCTGCCCGAGTTCACCGGCGAGGAAGTCGGGGCGTGACTGGCCACCCCCGGCCGGCGACTCCGACGACCGCCTGCGGCGGGACTAGACCGCGCATTCGGGGGGTCGCCTAGCGCGTGTACAACTGCACCGCGAACCAGCCGCGCGCGTCGCTCCAAGTTTGCGCGTGGGCGAACCCCGCCCCGCCGGCCAGTTCGCGGAACTCGCCGGGGGTGTACTTGTGCGAACTCTCGGTGTGGATGCTCTCCCCGAGGGCGAACGGGACCACGTTGCCGGCCAGGTGGACCGTCTGCGCCCGGCGGCTGACGAGGTGCATCTCGACGCGGCCCAAGTCGGGGTCGTAGAACGCGCGGTGGGCGAACTGGCCGAGGTCGAAGTCGCCGCCGAGTTCGCGGTTGATCCGCGCGAGCAGGTTCAGGTTGAACGCCGCTGTTACCCCGGCCGCGTCGTTGTAGGCCCAGGTGAGGACTTGCGCGTCTTTCTTCAGGTCGATGCCGACCAAAAACGCGCCGCCGGGGCCGATCAAGTCCGCGACCGAGCGCAAGAGGTGTAGCGCCTGGCGCGGGGCGAAGTTGCCGACCGTGCTGCCGGGGAAGTAGACCGCCCGGCGCGCCGTGCCCGGCGCCGGGGGCACGGCGAAGGGGCGGGTGAAGTCGGCGACCACGGGGCGAATCTCGACCTCCGGGAAGCGCGCCGCAAGACTGGCCGATGCGGCGGCAAGGTGCCCGGCGGCGACATCGACCGGCACGTAGCCCGCCGGGCGCGGCAGGTGCTCGAGCAGGTGCCGGGTCTTGAGACTCGTGCCGCTGCCGAACTCGATCAGTTGGCAGCCGGCCCCCAACATCGCGCCCATCTCGGGTGCGTGCGCGGCCATGATGCCCAGTTCGGTGCGCGTGGGGTAATACTCCGGCTGCTCGCAGATCGCGTCGAACAGGTGCGAGCCGACTTCATCGTAGAAGTATTTGCACGGCAGTTCTTTGGCCGGCTTGCGCAGCCCCGCGAGCACGTCGGCCAGGAACTCGTCGCCCGCCGGGGGGCGGACATCGCGCGGGACTACTACTGGTCGGAGGCGAGTCGGATGCCCGTGAATTGCCATCTGGCACCCGGAGGGAAGAAGTTGCGGTACGTCGAGCGGGCGTGCCCAGGGGGCGTAGCACACGACGAGCCGCGCAGCACGATTTGGTTGCACATGAACTTGCCGTTGTACTCACCCAACGCCCCCGCCGCGGCCGAGTAGCCGGGGTAGGGCGTGTAGGGGGATTGGGTCCACTGCCAGCAAACGCCTTGTAGATCGTGGCTCGTGGCTCGTGGACCGTGGCCCGTGGAAGACGGGGCGGTGGCTGCGTCTGCCACGAGCCACGGTCCACGAGCCACGGTCCACGCCGCCCACTCCCACTCCGCCTCGGTCGGCAGGCGTGCTCCCGCCCAGCGGGCGTAGGCGTCGGCCTCGTAGAAGCTCACGTGCGATACGGGGTCGGCGTCGCGCAGGGGTTCGACGCCGGCGAGGGTGTAGGAGTGGTCGGCCTCGCCGTAGGGGTGCCAGTACGCGGGGACGGTCCAGCCCTGGCGCTTGCACTCGGCCGAGCCATCCGACAGCCAGAACTCGCTCCGAGTGTAGCCGCCGTCATTGATGAACGCGCGGAACTCGCCGACGGTCACCAGGTGTGACATCAGGCGGTAGGGGCGCAGGTAAGTCGCGTGGCGCGGGCCTTCGTTGTCGAAGTGGAACCCGGAGTCGGGGGTGGCTCCGACTTCCACTAGCCCGCCGGGGAAGTCGAGCC
>CAXTPM010000592.1:0-2772 GCA_964245865.1 uncultured Fimbriiglobus sp.
ACCATGATGACTAGCCCGAACACGCCGCCGATGATCGCGCCGACGGCGAAGCTCCACCACAAGACAATCGGCCCGGCGTAGCCGGCGAGACCGAAGTAGGCGCCCATCCACGAGCCGAAGCCCATCGTCATCTTCACGTCCCCCTCGCCCATGCCGCCGATGAACAGCGCGGGGAACAGGAACAGGAAGCCGATCACCGTACACGCGAACGCCGCGAGGAAGCCGCCGGTGTACTCGGGCGACAGCCCCGGCAAGCCGGGGATGCCGAGGTCGTGGGCGAGTCCGACGTACCAGCCGCTCACCACCAGGGAAAGCGTGCACCAGTTCGGCACCTTGAAGGCGTAGCCGTCGATGACCGCCGCGACGACCATGCCGAGGCAAATCACCGCCAGCACGCCGACGTTCACCGGCGTGGTGTTGATGGTGACGCGCCAGCCGGCCGAGTCGATCAGCGCGCACGCGGCGAACGCGGCGGCGAGCCACCCCAGGGCGATCACGGGAACGCGCGCGAGGGCGACCCAGTCGGCGCGGGTCATGGTCTCGTCGGCGGGCGGGGCAATCACGGCGGGCGGGGCGGCGAGGTCGGCGCTCATCGGCGGAATCCTTCGGGTGAGACGGAGCCAGTGCGCCAACCGTAGAACACCGATTGCGGCGGGGCGGGAAAACTGCGCGTGCTGGCCGCGGGGGCCGGCCGGTCGCGCCGCCGCTCGTCCAGAATCCGCTCGAAGAACGGCAGGTGCAGCCCCGCCACCGCGTCCCAACTGAGTTCGGTCTCGGCCCGCGCCCGCGCCAACTTCGCCAGGCGGCAGCGCTCGGCGGGCGACTCCAGGAGCGCGGACAGGGCCGCGCGCCAGGCCGGCACGTCGTTCTCGGGGGCCACGACCCCCGCGTCCCGGATCACGTGCGGGATTTCGCCGGAGTCGCTGCCGATCACCGCCACCCCGGCGGCGAAGGCTTCCACGACCGCGCGGCCGAACTGCTCCTTCCAGTGCGGCGCGGTCAGGCTCGGCACGGCCGCGATGTCGGTGGCGCTCAGGTAGCCCGGCACCTCGTCGTGCGCCACGGTGGTGACGACCCGCACGTTCGCGCGCCCAGCCGCCCAGTGCTTCAACTGGGGCGCCAGCGGCCCGTCGCCGACGAACAGCGCCCGCCAAGGCGTGCGCAGGCCGTCGAGCACATTTTGGAGGAACGCCAGCCCCTTCTCCGGGACGAACCGCCCGAAGTAGCCGACCACCGGCGCGCCGGCGTCGGTCCACCCCAGGGAACTGCGAATCTCCCGACGCGCCTGCGGGTCGGGCCGGAAGCGCCCGGAGTTGACGCCCAGCGGCGCGCGCAAGCGCGGGGTTTCGGCGTAGCCGGGCCGCGCGAGCAGGTTGGCCTCGACCAGCGTGCCGCTGCACACCCAACCCGCCGCGCGACGGATCGTGGCGCGCTCGAACTCCCGGAACGGGTGCGGGTAGGTTTTGGGGAGGCTCTGCGCGGTGCGGAACACGAAGGGGGTCTCGCGCGGCGTCCAGCGGGCCAGTTGCGCCCCGGCCACGATGTAGGGTTCCTCCCAGGCGTGGACCAGGTCGAACCGGCCCCCACGCAAGATGGCGCGCGCCTGCCGGCCGTAGAAGAAGGCGTGCGGGATTCGGGTCAGGTACGCCGGGACCGCGTGGACCGGGACCGCGTGCGCGGACTGCGGCCGGAACTCGACGGCGCGGATGTCACCGCGGCCCCGGAAGCGCTGCGGCGCCAGGCACGTGATGTCCCACGCCCCCTTCCCGACGCGGGCGAGAGCCTCCGCGAGTTCGCGGTTGACGCCGGCGGCATACGAGTGGCCGACCGTCAGAATACGACGAGGCATGGCGTGCGTCTCGGGCGGAGATACCGCTTTCGCAGCGGCGGGTGGGTTTAGGTGGGGACTCAATCAGGCGTGAACTCAATCAGGCGTGAACTTAATACACGCCCGCACCACCCGCAACACCGGCGCTCAAAACCCAGCCCCGAAATCGCTAAAAGGTCCGTAAAATCCGACAGTCGCACGAATCACACCGTCGTCAAACGAGCAAACCCCGCGCTCCCCGACTTGAGACGGGGGAGCGTGGGGTCGTGCGGGTTGACTGCGGCGGGTTCGGATTTAGCCGAGGGTGCTGCCGACGGTGCTGAACTTCTTGTTGGCGTTCGAGCCGATGGTCGTGACCGCGGCGATGCAGACCACGATAATCAGCGCGAGCATGACGGCGTACTCGACGGCGGTCGGGCCGTCTTCTTTTTTGACGAACGAGACGGCCGACTTGACGAGCTTGTTCACGAGAAACTCCCGGAAAAAAGGCGGTACGGACGAGGAAACCACGCACGGGGCGTAGACGGGGCGCGGTCGGCCGCACGCGGCGGCCCCGCTCGGTGGCACGGATCACCCGGCGCGACCTAAGTCAGCGCGTTCTTCAGGGGTGGGGTGGCGAATTTCTGCTTGGCGGTCAGACCCAGGGTCGAGATGGTGGCGACGCAAGCCATGATGATCAGGGCGAGCATTACCGCGTACTCGACGGCCGTGGGGCCGTCCTCGCGCTTCAGAAACTGCACGACCCGCCGCGTGGGCAGGGCGAGCATGACGGAACCTCGGCTGCTTGATGGGGGCCATTCTCGGGCGGCTCGTAGCCGCTAGTGGCCCCGTCACGACCGAACCCTAGTGCGGGGTTTCCGGCTGTCAAACCGCTATAGCCAGAAAAACCCGAAGGGGGAAAAGTGCGAAGTGCGAAGAGTGAAGTGTGAAAGGAAAGCCGAAGC
>CAXTPM010000592.1:2782-3663 GCA_964245865.1 uncultured Fimbriiglobus sp.
GCTTCGGCTTTCCTTTCACACTTCACTCTTCGCACTTCGCACTTTTCCCCCTTCGTCCGCGCTCCCCTTGTCACCCGCCTGGCGGCTGGTACACTGAGGGGACTTGGAACGAAATCACTGACTTCCGTTGGCAGGCGTGTGGCGGCGGCGGGGATCGAGTCCAGTCGCAGAAGGTCAAGATAAGTTCGAGATAAGTTCGAGACAAGGCGAGCGAAGTCCAAGTCCGGGAACGGCAAGCAGGAACGGTAAGATGGCGACCACGAAGGACCGCAAGACCGAACTCATCACCACGTTCAAGCGCGGCGAGAACGACACCGGTTCGCCCGAAGTCCAGATTGCGCTGCTCACCGATCGGATCAACTACCTGACCGAGCACATGCGCACGCACAAGAAAGACTTCTCCAGCCGGCGCGGCCTGCTGAAACTCGTCAGCTCGCGCTCGGACCTCCTGAAGTACCTGCGCGAGACCGAGCGCCCGCGCTACCTGGCCATCATCCAGAAGCTCGGCCTGCGCAAATAGCCCCGAACCGCCGCCGCCACAACGCCTGCCCCGACCGCGCACCCGCGCAAGGGGTTTATCGAGTGTCTGTCACCCGCGTCGAATCGAATCTGGGTCAATCGACCCTCACCATTGAAACCGGCAAGCTCGCCAAACAGGCGCACGGCGCCGTCACCGTCCGGCTCGGCGACACCGTCGTCCTTGTCGCCGCCACCGAGGGTTCGGCCATCCCCGGCCGCGACTTCTTCCCGCTCACCTGCGACTACCGCGAAAAGACCTACGCCGCCGGCAAGTTTCCGGGCGGCTTTATCAAGCGCGAAACCCGTCCGTCCACCAAAGAAACCCTCACTAGCCGGCTGATGGACCGCCCCATCCGCCCCCT
>CAXTPM010000593.1:0-3661 GCA_964245865.1 uncultured Fimbriiglobus sp.
GCGGCCCTGGAACTCGCCGCCGACGAGTACCCCGACCTCGACCGCGCGGCGTACCTCGATTGCCTCGATTCGCTCGCCGACGGGGTGCGGCCACGCCTAAAGGGCGACCTCGCCGAGCGCGTCGAGTGCCTGTCGCAGTTCTTGTATCACGACGAGCGGTTCACCGGCAACGCGGGCGGCTACTACCAGCCGCAGAACAGCTACCTGAATGATGTACTCGACCGACGCCTCGGCATCCCGATCACACTCTCCTTGGTGGCGGTCGAGGTCGGCAAGCGCGTGGGACTGGAGATCGTCGGCGTGGGGTTGCCGGGGCACTTCGTCGCCAAGGCGATCGACGGCGTCAACGAGGTGCTGTTCGACCCGTTCCACGGCGGGGACCGCCTGACGCCCGACGCCTGCGCGCACCTAGTCGAAGCCGTCGCCGGGGTGCAGTTCGAGCCGACGCCCGCGAGTCTGGCCGCGACCGCGCCGGCGGCGGTGCTGACGCGAATGCTGACCAATCTGAAGGCCATCTACTGCCAGGGCGGCGACTTCGCCCGCGCGGCGAGAGTGGTCCGGCGCCTGACGCAGTTGCACCCCGACGACCTGCTCCAGCAGCGGGACTTCGGCATTCTGCTGGTGCGCAGCGGCGAACTCGGCCGGGCCATCGCGCCACTGGAGCGCTACCTGGCCGAAGACCCCTGCGGCGCCGACTCGGCGGTGGTGCTGGACTGCCTGCGCACGGCCCGGAAGACCGTGGCGACGTGGAACTGAGCCGCTGTCAGGCTGGCGCCGGGCGGAACTCGAAGCGCGCCCCGCCGCCCTCGTCCGGGCCGGCCGCGCGGAAGCCGAGTTTGCCCAGCACCCGCTCCGACGCGGGGTTCGGCCCCTCGGTCTCGGCGGCGATCATCACCACGCCCGGCCGGCCGAGTGCCCAGTCGATGAGTGCCCCGACGAGTTCGGTGGCGTAGCCCCGGTTCTGGAACTGCGGCAGCACCGAGTAGCCGGTCGTGGCGATGCCGCCCTCGGGCGCGCCGAGGAAGCCGCCGCCGCCGACTAGCGTCGGTAGCTCGCCGGCGGCGCCGCGCAACAAGGCGTACCAGCCGTACCACCCAGTTAGATGCGGCGCGGTTTCGAGCCACTCCCGGAACAAGGGCAGCGCGTCGCGGGTCGTTTCCGGGGGCCAGTTCTCGGGCACGGCCGCGCCCAACAGTCGGGCGAAGTCGGCGGGGCCGTCCCACAGGACGGCGAGTTCGGCGCGGGCGTGCTCCACCGTCGCGGCCACGAGCGTGAGGCGGGCGGTTTCGAGTCGCATCGGGGTAGTCACCTCGTAAGCCAATCGACCGCCACGCGCCAGCCCGGCGCGGCCGGCTCGGCGTCGGCCTCGCCGCCGGGTCCGAACACTGTCGGGGCATCTTCGCCGGGGCGGTAGCGCCGGACGACGCCTGCCACCGGATCGACATCCCACACGACCAGCGTGCCGGCCTCGAAGTAGTCGGCGCGCTTCAGCGCGGCCAGCCGCTCGGGCTTGGGGCCGTAGTCGCCCTTGCTGCGCACCTCGGCGGCGAAGGCCGGGGCGCCGGGGATGAAGTCCATTTCGTTGGCCGGCGGCGCACCCAGGAAGTAGCAGGCGTCCGGCGAGAACGACTCGCGCCCGGACTTCAACTCGGCGACCGCGAACCCCGCCCCGTCGGGCAGCGCCACCCCGCGCCCGACCCGCTCGGCGTACTCGTTGAGGGACAGGAAGATGCGACTTCCGACGAGCGTGGGGCGGAATCCGGTCGGCGACATGGGCACAATTCTCCCGCCGATGAGTTCGGCGTTGCCGTCGTAGTTCATCAGGTCGTCGAGCGTGGCGCGGGGGAGTGCGATCGGCGCGTTCATCGGCGGGCCTCCGGGAGCGATGTGGGTGTGAGTCTACCGCGCGCGGACGCGGCCCGCCAGCCCCGGAGGCGGGGGGCGGGCGGGCCGAATGGCGTGGAATGGCGGGCAACGCGCTACTTTTTGACGCGCTCGAAGACGATGAGCATCGTCGGGTCGCCGGGTCGGGGGTCAAAACCGACCGGGCGGCGGCGGTCGGCGAAGGCGGGCCGCACTGGCAGGTGCAGCGTGAGTTTGTCGCCCTCTAGTTTGTAGATGCCGAGGTACGTCACCCCGGCCTCTCCCCCTTTCGTAACGGTCACGTCCAGCCGCTTGGGCGACTCCCCCGGCGCGACGGCGTAGGTGCCCGGCTCGTTGAACGTGGCTTTGTCGGCCGTGAACGTCATCCGGCGCGCAAACAGGTCGTCTTTCGCCGGCCCCTCGACTTCCTTGCCCCACTCCTTCGCCGATACGACCCGCCACTCCCCGGCCAGTTTCGCCTTCTCGGCCTGCACGTCTGCCGAGTCGCCGGCGGCGAAGTACAGCCCCGCCGCCACCCCGGCGGCGAGCAGGATCGGCAGCAGCAGTTTGGCCAGCATCGAACCCAACACGGCCTAGTATCTCCTGGGTTGCCATCGAAACTACCAGGGCGGACGGAATGCCCGGCCCCTGCACCGCCGCCGTTGCCGCCGACGCCTTCGCCTCGCCGAGAATCGCCCCGACGCCCGCCACCGGCAGGGTCACGCCCCGCCGCACGAGCCGGCGCTTGAGTTTCGCCTTGCCGCGTGCTAAGCGGCTGGCGAGAGTACCTTCGGGGATGCCCAGGCAACTAGCCACTTCCGCGCGGCCGAGTCCTTCGAGTTCGCACAGCACGAGCGGCGTGCGGAACGACTCTGGGAGCCGGGCGAGTTCGGCGTCGAGCACGGGCGCCCAGTCGGGCGAAGTCGTTCCGACTTCGGCGGCGGCGACCGACTCGGGCATCGGCACCTCGCGCGACCGCCGCTTGGCCAGCCGGCCTCGCGCCTGCATCGCACAGCGGGTCGCCACGCCGTGCAGCCACGCCCCCAAGCACTCCGGGTCGCGCAGGCTGCCGGCCTTCTTGGCCAGCACCAGCCAGACGGCCTGCGCCGCGTCGTCGGCCTCCGGGGCGTTCGACAGAACGCGCCGGCAGACGGCCGTCGCCATCGGGCCGTGCCGCCGGGCGAGTTCAGCGAACGCCCCATCGTCGCGCGCGTCGGCGAAGAATCGCACTAACTCGGCGTCGGTGGCGCTGCCCCGGTGGGCGGTCGAGGTCATGGGCGGCTCCTGGCGTTGGCGGGGGTCACTGCCCCGGAGTGCGGCAGGGAGTCCCGCTATTTCCCCTACCAGCCCCGCCCCAGCCACGCCGCCCCGTCACGCTTGACGATGTGCAAACTCCCCCCCGGCACGCCGAACCGCTTGGCCATCTCGCCGGGTACGTCATCGACCTCGTCGGGGAACTCGTCCTCGGCGAAGGCCGTGATGGCGCCCGCCTCGCCGCTGCCGCAGAAGAACTCCAGCCCGCGCGGGCGGAAGATCAGCGCCACGAACAGCGCCCGCGCGGGGTCGGAATCCGACAGCCACACGTTCCAGTGCGGCTCGCCCTTGAGGTCGGGTTCCTCGCGGAGATCGTCGTCGTACTCGGCGAGGTATTCGAGCGCGAGTTCGCGCAGCTCATCAGCCGTGAACTCGTCGGGCGAGTCCGGGGCGCGCACCGCGGCGAGGCGGGCGGCGATCTCGGCGCGGAAGTCGGCGGGGGCGGCGTCGGACATGGGGTTCACCTCGGCGTGGGTGTCGTCCA
>CAXTPM010000594.1:0-3660 GCA_964245865.1 uncultured Fimbriiglobus sp.
CCGACCGCCCCGGAGACGACGACGAACGGCAGGTCCGGGTCGGCCGCGCGGACGACCTTCAACGCGGCCTCGGCCCCGAACCCAGGGAGGGCGTAGTCCGAAAGAACGGCGTCCCACGAACGGGTGGCAAGGGCCGCGCGCAGCACGTCGGCCGTCGCGGCCGGCTCCCACACTGGGTCGAGGCCACCCTGCCGTAGGGCGAGGAGCATCTCCCCAGCGGCGTCGGGCGACTCCACGACGACGAGGAGCCGCAGCCGGTGCCCCCGGACGGCCTTCGGCGAGTCGGGTCTGGGGACCGGAGCTTCGCTCGTGTTCTCGTGTGGCTCCAAGTAAACCCCTGGGCTGGGTTGGCGACGCGGACCAGATCTCCGCGCGATTCCAGTAACAGCACGGCGGGATTTCGTGGGGTGGACGGCCACACCCAGCGTGACCTGAGGGGCGTGCCGACTCGGCACAACCGAGTGCGGGGACTTTCCTAGCCCGAGCAATGTCCGATCTGCCCGCCACCGCCGTCCCGAGAATCGGCTTCCAGCCGGTAATCAATCCGAGTAGCGATTCGGACAGCCCGCCTGGCAGTACTACTTCGCTGGTGCCGGTGTTCGCGTGGGTAGGAATCACCCACAATACGCAGACGGAAAACGATACCCAAGCACAATTCTGGAGATTCGTCCCGGCGAATGCTACTACGGGTGGAGCTTAGGACATTCCGGCGCGCCGGGCGTTACGAGTTCGCACTCAGGGCTGCGATTCGTCGCCCTGAGTGCGAACTCGTAACGCCCGATCGGGGAAGTGATGAGGCGGGAGTTCGGCGCACGCCAGCCGAAGCTGTTCTACGATCCTCCCGGCCTCGGTTTGCCGGCCGATTCGCGTGCTCGCGGCGGGTGCGGTTAGGCCCAGCGCGCCGAGGTCCGTTCCCCTTCCGCGAGACGAGCATGAGTGCGTTGGCTTCGGCGAAGCCCCTGCCGGCGGCGCGGGACGACTTCGGCGCCGGCGTGGTCACAGTCGGGCTAGAGGGGCGGCTGCTGCGCGAGGCGCGGGGCGCACTGGGGGAGTTGCACCCCGTGACCGCCGAGTTCCCGAGCGCGGACGACGCCGTCGAGGCTTTCCGCCACTCCCTGCCGAGGCCGCGGGTGCTGCTCACCGCGTTCCGGTCTCAGGCGGACGAGCGGGGCGTGCGGAAACTGAACGCGGGTCTCGCCGGATGGCCGGTGGTGGCGTTGGTGGACCTCCAGGCGGAAACCGAGAATCTGTTCTGGGCGAACCGCGCCGGGGCCTCGCAGCTCGTCCCCCTGCCGCTCGACCCGCGCGACCTGCGCGCGGCCATCGACGCAGCCGGCGTGCAGTTCAACCTGTGCGCCCGGCGGGCGGCGACGGTCGTGTTCACACCGGCCAGCGGCGGGTGCGGGGCGAGCACGCTGGCGCTGGCGGCGGCGCACGAGATCGCCACCCGGCACGGCCGCAAGACGATCCTGATCGAGTTGGCCCCGCAGATGGGCGTGCTGGCCACGAACCTCAACCTCGCCCCGAGCGCGACCCTGCCGGAGCTGATCGACCGGGCCGACAGTCTCGACCCGTACCTGTTCCAGAACGCCCTCACCCCGGCCGGGGAGAACCTCCACGTCATCCCCGGCCCGGCGGGGGTGATGCCCGCCGGGTGGCTGAGCCGCCGCCGGATGGAGAAGGTGCTCGAACTGGCCCGGCGGCAGGCGGACGTGGTGGTACTCGACGTGCCTCCGACGTTCGACGCGATCCAGCTCGAGCTAGTCAACGCCGCCGACCACGCGGTGCTCATCTGCCAGCAGAGCATCGCCGCGGTTCGCGCCCTGCGCCTGCTGCTCGACAGTCTCGGCAAGGCCCGCGCCGGCGGCACGCACCTGGTGCTTAACCTATTCGACCCGGCGGTGCGGGGGCTGTCGGTCGAGGATATCCAGCGCGCGATGGGGACGACTGGGTTCCGCCCGGTGCCGCGCGACGCGGCCGGCACGCTGGCGGCGGTAAACCTCGGCCAGCCGCTACGCGACGCCGCCCCGAGTTCCCCGGTACTCAAGCCCGTGGCCGCGCTGGTCGCCCAGATGCTCGGCGAGCCGCCGGGGGGCCGCTCGGGCGGGGCCGGCGTGTTCTCCCGCTTCTTCCACTCCCTGCGCAGCTAGAAGGGCCAGTCCCATGCCCGACGCCGTTGTGCGGCTGCTCCACGTCAAGGACGAGCCGACGCAGCACAAGGTTCTCCTGGTCCGCCTCGAGGCCGCGGCTGGGCTGCGCTTCGAGCCGACCTGGGTAACCGGCGAGGGCAATGCCCTGGAGGCCTACGCCCCCAGCCGCTTCGATCTGGTCGTGATGGACTACATGCTCGAGCAGGGCGACGGCCTGCATCTCTATACACTAGAGGGCGTTGCAGCTAGTCTGTGTCGATTACGGGGTAGAGTTTCCGCAGCCTGGTGCGGGCGTCGGCGGTCGTGAACTGCCACTCGGCCTTCACACCGGCGGCGTTCCGCGCCGCCTGCCACGCGGCGACCTCGCGGGCGAGCGTCTCCCGATCCGGTATGCGCCGGTCGAGGCACTGCCGGGCCAGCACGCTCAGCTCGACCTCGGCCATGTTCAGCCAGCTCCCGTGCCTCGGCGTGTAGTGCCACTCGATCCTCTCCGCCAGGCGGCGGGCTTCCTGGGGGCCGAACGCCTCGTACAGCGACCCGGCGCAGTGGGTGTTCAGGTTGTCGGTCACCAGCACCACCCGCTCGGCGTCCGGGTACGACTCGTCCAGCAGGCGCTTGAGGAAGCGCGCGAAGTCCGCGGCGGTGCGGCGCCCGGTCACCTCCACCACGCGCCGACCGGCGAGCGGCTCGAAGGCCATGAACAGGTTCGCCGTGCCGCCCCGCGCGTACTCCAAGTCCTCTCGCGCCGGCGACCCGGCCCGTACCGGCAGCGGCTCACGCACGTCGCCGATCAACTGCTTGCCGGCCTCATCGACGCACACGACCGGCCGCGCGGGGGCCGGCGGGCGGTGGTACACCTCGATCACGTCCCCCATGGCCGCGACGAACGCCCCGGACGCTCTGGGCGGGATGACCCACTGGACTTTGAGCCGCGGCTTGATCTCGTTTTTTGCAGGGTGCGGCACACGGTCGCGGGGTCGATCGACGCCACGACTTTCAGCTCGACCAGGGCGTCGGCCAGGAGCCGCATGGTCCACCGGGCGCGGCCGGCCGGCGGCTCAGAACACGCCAGTGCCACGAGTTGCGCTTCCTGCTGGCCGTCGAGCTTGCGGTACTGCCGCCCCGCGGGCTTCCTGCGGTGCAGCGTGGCGTCGAGCCCCTCGCGGGCGAACTGCTGGCGGACGCGCTGCACCGTCATCCGGGACACGTCGAGCGCGGCGGCGATGCGCTCGACGGGCCAGGCGTCCGGCCCGGCCGCGTCGGCCTTGAGGAGGATCTGGGCGCGGGTCAGGGCGGCGGACGGGTACTCGCCGGTGCGGGTCAGGCGCACCAGGGCGACCCGGTCGTCGGCGGACAGGCGGATCGCGATCTTGGTCGGCGGCATCGGGACTCCCCAGGTGGTCGGGGAGTTGTCGTGACGAAACAGACTAGCTGCAACACTCTACTAGGATAGCAGCGCAGAAAGCGAAACGCTACACGCCAGTGAAAGGCGCTCTAAAACCTTAACCCC
>CAXTPM010000595.1:0-3650 GCA_964245865.1 uncultured Fimbriiglobus sp.
CCCCCGCCGCCCCGGCGTGTGCCGGGGCGGCTTCCCCCACCCGAACGACAAGGAGACTTTCGATGACCTGCTCGCAACGCTACCTGACCGCCCTGTTCGCCGCGACGGCCGCCGTCGGCACCTCGCTGCTGGTGTTCGCCCCGGACCTCTCGGTGCTGGACCACTTCGCCCTGTGCGGCCTGGCCGGGATGCCGGTGCTGTTCGCCGACATGGCCGCGACCGTGGTCCGCTGCCGCCGCGATGTCCGCCGGATGAACGCCGAGCGGCTGGCCCGCCAGACTGCTGCCGAGAGTGCGGTGGCCGCGTGACCCTGATGTGCCCGTTCGCCCTGGCACTCGTGTGCCTGGTCCTCACCCGAGTCGTGCCCGCGCGGCGCCCCCGCTGATTCCAGAAATCTTCCCGCGCCGGGCGCGAACCACTGTTGACACTACGCTAGCGTAGTGTATAGTAAAGGTGTGGCACTTGAGCCACGGAACCCCCGACCCGGAGAAGACCAATGCTCACGATCATCGCCTTGATTGCCCTGTTCGCCGCAACCCTCGCCCTGCTGGCCCTCGCCGCCAAGTGGCTCGACTTCGGGTTCTTCGGCACCGTGCTGTTCTTCGACTTCGCCGGCAACCTCCTGAGCCTGGCCGGCACAGTCGCGGCTGCCATCCTGGGCGGCGTCGCCGGGAGCAACGACTAGCCCCCGCAGTCGGCCCCCGGCTCGGCGTGAGCCGGGGGTTGTCCCCCAAGATCGCACCCAGGAGTCACCACCATGCCCGCGCTCCAACCCTTCGACCTCGCCCCCACCAAGAGCTACACCGCCCGCGGCGGCTACTGGGCCGCCGCCGAGAACGGCACCGTCCGCGACCCGAACCACCCCGACGACGATCAGCACCAGCTCGCCGCGGTCGGCGTCCTCGCCATCGTCACCTGCACCGGCCCCGCCGAGAACCGCAAGGTCACCTGCGTCCCCTACGCCGTCGAGGCGGTTGACACCGGCACCCCCTGCCAGGTCGCCTACATGCTCTGCAAGCTCGCCGGGGCGGGCGAGGCCGCGGAAGTGTACGAGGTGACGGGCGGGGCGAACGGCCGACGCTGCACCTGCAAGGCGGGTTCGACCGGCCGGGGGTGCAAGCACATCGACGCGACCGCCGAGGCCATCCGCCGGGGCTTCCTCCCCGGCCCGAAGTCGCCGGTCAAGGGCGGCTAGGTGGGCGAAGCCCAGCCCCCGGCCGAGAGATCGCCGGGGGTGCGCGGCGACCGCCCTGACGACCGCCTATTTCGCCTCGTAAGGCTCGAATGCAAGGCGTTTGGACGTGCGCACCGTCTGGCCGTCGGCGTCGGATGTGTATGCCGTGACAAAGAGCAACTACGGCGGACACCCCATGCTCACGCCTCGGTCGGACCATGCCCAGTGGGCAACTCGTCAGGTAGCTTCATCAATGCCGCAGCTTCGGGCGCGGTCGTCAGGTGCTTGACCACTGCGATGGTGAGCTCGGCCGTCACCGTCCGCCCGGTGACGGCGGCGCGGGCTTCGAGCGGCGCCCTGAACTCGTGGGGGAGACGCACCAGAAAGCCCGGACGCGGCTTTTCCTGCTTCGGCTTCTTGGCCACGGCCTGCCCCATCGCTGTCGAACCCATCGCCATACCCTCACCCTAGTTTAGATCGTGCTCCCCGAGTGCCCAGCAGTCGCATTCGCGCACAATCTCGGATTATTCAAATCATCCGGTTGCATATGGTAGCAGTATTGCTACCATGTTGCTCGTGACGTTACAACTGCTACAGCCGCACCCAAGGAGTGGACGCGATGGACCGCCTGGAATCGACAGTCTGCGCCGCCGAGAGTAGCCCTGACCGCGCCGCACGCCCCGATCTGTTCAGCAGGATCGTCCCCGTCGAGGTGCGGCCCCGCGCGGGAGAGGGGGGCGACGGCCCCCAGCTCGGCGAGGTGGACTCTGACCTTGTGGGCGAGGTGTTCTTGTGGGAGGTGTTCGACCTCGCCGGCGACGACGGCCGCGAGCCGGAGGGCGCCTACCAGTCGCGTTACCTCGGCGGCAAGGCCACGCAACTCGCCGGCGGACTCGAACCCGACCGCCGCGCGGCGGAGCTGGCGATCCGGGAGCACGTCAAGAGCTTCGACCGCCACGAGAAGCCGCCGCCCCCGTCACCGCCGCCGGCGCCACCCACGATCCGGTACCTGGGGACGGTCGGCCAGCCGACGCCGCCCGACGCGGCGATCGAGGGGCCGCTGCCGCTCCCAGACCCCCAGGCGATCCTCGCCGGGGCGACCGAGTGCTACCGCCCCACCGAGGGCTTCCCCGACGGGCTGCGGGCCGGCACGTTGCTGTTCGTGGACCCCGACATGAAACCGGGCATCGCAACGGACGTGGTGGCCATCATTGATGGCAAGGTGCGGCTCTGCACTTGGTACCAGTTTTCGCGGAAGTGCAAGCCGGCGGGGCCGCACTACTGCATCAGCCACTCCGGCGGCTGGGAACCCGCGGGCGAGGGCGACCGGGTGCTAGGCGTCGTGGTGGGCAAGTACGTGCCCGCGTACCCGGTCGATCGCCATCCCGAACTGGTGGGGAGCGACGACGACGCGGCCGAGGACTGACCCGTCCCCGCAAATGGCGACGCCCAGGGTGATAAGCCCTGGGCGTCGCGTCGAGGCTTCGTTGCGTGCGGCCGGAGCCGCCGGAAGGTCCGCCTGGTTCATCAATCGGCCGCAGTCAGCGACCCGAAGCAACTAAATCTAGGCGAACTCAGAGCTTCGACAAATCCGCCTATTTTCTAGTTAGTGACAGGCTCAAACCCTACATTTCCCAGAGTTTGATGCACTCGACAAATCCGGCCGGATGGGCGTCAATCAATCGCTTGTCGGATTGGCCACTTTTGCAGTTGGGCGATGCTCCAGGCTCTACGTTTCCTAGTCATTCAATTGCCAACCAGAATTATTATTCAGGCCGAAGTAGGAATACGCACTCCTCAGGTCGCCAGTCTCGCCCGGCACGGCAATTCTCAGCCAATCTGAGCCACGTAGGAATGAAGCGGGCGGACGCCCTATGCGTGGTGGACGAGCCACATAGCCTGGTTCGCGTACACCTCGACCTCGAAGTAGCTGGCAGCCGGCGAGCCGGTGCCGAGGGGCGTCGGCCACAGCCGCGCGTCGATCTCCGGCCGTGCCTCCCTGGCTAGCTCTAGGAGGCGGTCGAACTCGCCGGCGAACGCCCCGCTCGCAAGTGCCTCCTTCGACGCGGAGTCGGTCCTGGAGAGGACATCCAGCATCGCCGAGAGATTCTTCTTCACGCCGTCGATCACCGAGATTGTCGCCGCCATCGTTGCACTCCTTTTCAGTTCGCTGGATTCCGCCCCCACGCGCTTGGCGTGGTCGTGCAGCCCCGCCCAGTGCGGCACTCACCCGGCACTCGCCCACTCGGGGCACGCCCGGCACCGGCGCACCGTCAGGTCCGAGAGCGGCAGCCCCGTGCAGCAGTGCGAATCGAACTTCTCGCAGTCGTACTCGTGCGCGCCTTCGATCCTGTCTTGCGTGTCGCCGCAGCAGCCGCCGGCGTAGGCCACGGGCAGGTCCGAGCGGTGCCGGCACTGCGGCACGGCCGGGTACAGGCTTTCGGCGCAGGACCGCAGCGCCGCGAGCCGCGCCGCC
>CAXTPM010000596.1:0-3649 GCA_964245865.1 uncultured Fimbriiglobus sp.
CCCGCACACCGGCGTACTAGCGCCGAGTCGTGGGGCCATTACTTTTTGTTGATCGGCGGCGCGCCGCCGGGGGCGCCCTGGGGCCGGCCGGCGACGATCACCCCGGCGGACTCGGCGGCGCCGGGGCAGAGCACCGGGTTCTGGCTCGCCTTCTGCCCCTCGTTGTCGGGGTCGTCGTACCGCCTCGCGTCGGTCGGCACCCGCCGCGCCAGGTAGCCGAACAACTCCTCGGCGGTCAGCAGCCCGTCCCCGGACTGGTCGGCGTCGGCGAAGTCGTCGGTCAGCGAGCGCTTCAGGTGGTAGGTGAAGAAGCCGTGCCCGTACTCGGAGTTCTCGAACGACCGCTCGGACTCGCCGCACGCCGCGATCACCACCGGCCCGAGGCCGTAGGGGCGGAACTCGCGCGCCAGGTTCTTGCTCTGGATCGCCTTGGCCTGCGCCGCGCCCGAGTGGCAGCTATCGAGCAGCACCACCGGCTGGGCCTTCATGTCGCGCAGCTCGGCGAAAATCTCCTCGGCCGAGAGCCACGCGCGGGCCTCGGCGGCGGCGTCCTGCCGCACCGCGTCGGCCCCGGCGACCTCGCGCGGGATCACGAGGTGCCACCCCAGGCGCCCGTCCGGCTTGCGCTTGGTCACGTTGGCCCCGTGGCCCGAGAGGAACAGCACGAACACGTCCTCCGGGCCGGAGCGCCTTTTCACCTCGCGGATGGTCGCCAGGATGGTCTCGCGCGTCGCGTCCTCCTCGTGGGGCACCGCGACCCGCACCGCGTCGAACCGGGCGTCTTTTTGGCCGTCGAGCAGTTCCGCGACCAGCCGCGCGTCGGGCGCCGCGCAGTCCAAGTTCCGCTGGCCGATTCCCTTGTAGGTGGTGATCCCCACCGCCAGCCCGTACAGCTCGCTCTTGGGCTTGGGCGCCCCCGGCGGCGGGGCGTAGCTCACCGATGTTCGGCCGCTGCCGTAGCCCATGTCCGCCCCGATCGCCACCGCCGTCAGCTCGTTCAGCCCAGGCCGCAGCGCCAACGCCGGCAGGTCGAACGCCAGCCGCACCGGCACCCCCGGCGCGAACGGCCCGGCCGGCTGCCGGCTCGCCACCCGGTAGTGGCCCCCTACCCACAACTCGACCCGCTCGACCGCGTTCGCCGCGCCGTCCGGCCGGGCCAGGGGCGTGACCGTCACGGCGACTTGTCGCGAGCCGTCGGCGGCGGGCGCCTGGGCTTCTACCACTACTTGCGGCGGGACTAGCTCGGCGAGCAGGACTTTTTCGGGATTCGCGCTCAAATTGGCCAAAATCTCCGCGACTTTCTCCGGCCGGCGCAGGAACTTCTCGAAGCGCTCCAGCGGGAAGAACTCCGGCGCGAGGTGCGCCGCAGGTTTGGACACCAGCCACCCGGCGTAGCGGTCGCCGTTGGTGCTGCGGTCGTAGGTGCCCTCGCGGTAGCGGTACAAGAGCCACTCGCTGCCGTTGATGGGGAAGAAGCGCGCGGCGGGGCGGTGCAGCACGCGCGTCTTGGCCGGGAGCGCCCGGTCGCCGCGCGCCAGCACGAACGCGAGTTCCTCGTCGGGGCGCGGGTCCGCGAGCGCCGCGCGCCACCCGGCCGGGGGGAGTTCCTCGGAGCGGGCGCGGAAGCGCAAGAGCCGCTTCACCTCGTCGCCCTCGCTCAAGCCCGCTTCCCACGCCGGGCTTCCGGGGGCGACCGACGCGACGGCGAGCTTGTCCCTCTCGCCGGCGAACTCGGCGCCGAACACTGGGTGCCCGCCGGGCCAGTCGGCGAGGCTCCAGAGGCAGACCGACAGGTCGCGCCCGGCCGTGACCAGCCCCGCGCCGTTGAACGCGGGGGCGATGGCCACCACCGCCCCGGCGTGCCCCGTGAAGCGCCGCACGCGCTTGGGCGCCCGGCCGGGTGTCAACTCGAACAGGCTCGCGCCCCAGTAGTGCCCCACCGCCAGGCGCACCGGCCCCCCGTTGGCCCCTGCGTTGGGTACGAAGGTGTAGCACCACGGCCGATCGTCGCGCGCGGGGTCCAGCGGCAGGGGGTGCCGCGCGCCGCCGGGTTCGACCGCCGCCCACGCGAACTCGTCGGCCGGGTCGAACGCCACGCGCCACCCCCCGAGCGTTTCCAAGGGCGGCACCGGCTCGCGCGCCCCCGCCCAGGTGCGTTTCGTCAGGTCGAACGACTCCCACGGCCCCGCGCCGCGGTCGTTCGGGCCGCTCGGTGTGGGGTTGCGCCCGGCGCGCAAGCAGAGGTGCGAGCCGCCCTCGGTGACGCCCACCGCCCACGCCGCGCGCCCGGCGCGAGTTTGCGAGTCGTCGGCCAGCGGCTTGAGCGCGTCGCCGTCGAGGCGCCACAGCCCAGTCGCGTGCTCCGGCCCCCCGGCGGCGGCGAGGCGAGTCTTGTCGGCGGGGTCGAACGCCACGCGGTCGAGCACCACCGGCGTGGCAGCGCGTGCGGCGAGCTTCGCGCCCCCGGCGCCGAGCTGGTAGACTTCGAGCGCCCCGGCCGGGTCGTGGGCGAACGCGGGCTTGTCCCCCCCTGCGGCGTAGTCGCGCACCACCACCGCCAGCCGACTTCCGTTCGCATCCAGCGCCGCCGCCTCGGGGAGTCGGCCCCGCGCGAACGGCACCGACCCGGCCGACTCGCCCCCCGGCAGGCTCACGAGTCGCACCGCCGACCCCCCGGCGCTTTCGACCGACGGCGTGGCGGCGAGCAGCTTGCCGTCTCCACTACTCGCCGCCCGCTTCACCCGCCCCCCCGGCACGCGGAACGCCGGAACCGCCGCCCCGCCCGGCGGCGCGGCGAACCCCTCGCCGCTGCCGCGCACGAACAGCGCCCCGCCCCCCGGCGCGTACCCGACCCAGACCACGCGCGCGTCCGCCGGCGCCGCACCGGGTAGGGCCGGTGCCACCGCACGTACCGCTGGCCGGTCGGGCCTGCCGGCGACGGTATCGAACTCCCAGACTGAGCCGTCGTCGTGCCCGACCAGCAGCTTCGCCCCCGCCGGGTCGAACGCCAGCGCCCAGACCGCGCTGCCGCACCCCGAGTACGGCGTCGGGGCCGCGGAGTTGGCCGAGAGCGCGCCCGTCACGGCCGGGCCGCGCCCGGAGTCCTCCACGATCACCACGTCGGAGGTCAGCTTGCCGTAGCCGCCGAGCGCCAGGCGCTTCGCCCCGTGCGCCGGCGACACCGCCAGGGCGTAGATCGCGCCGCGCTGCTCGCGGAAGGTGTTCCACCGCGCCGGCTCCTCGGCGGCGAGTCCTGCCGGCCCGACGCGCCAGCGGTGGACCACCTTGTCGTCCCCGGCCGCGAGGAGCGTGCCGCCGTCGGGGCTGAACAGGAGGACATCGCACGCCCCGGCGCGCCCGCCGAGCCGGGGCAGAATCTCCGGCTCGTCGCGCGCGAGTCGCACCGCCGTGGGGGCCGGCGCCAGCGGCGGGGGCGGTGGGGCGGCGGCGCACCAGAGCGCGCCGGCCGGGGCGGCGAGCAGGGCGACCAGGCGGCGCGGGGAGAGGAGTCGCATGGCACGGGCCTCGGGGTCGGCGACAGTCGCACTTGCGGCCGATCATAAGTGCCGAACCACCCGCCGGCAAGGGGCTTGTCAACCGGACGCCGGTGGCGACCAGATTCGCGATGATCAGGACGGCCAGTTCCACC
>CAXTPM010000597.1:0-2093 GCA_964245865.1 uncultured Fimbriiglobus sp.
GCGCCCGGCCCCTATTGTGCAGCGACTCTACTGAGTGCTCTGTTTGGTGGGGTCGGTGGTAAGGCTGAACTCCTCCATACCCTTAACAAGCGTGCCGCCAGTGACGCTCGACGGCGGGAACGCTTGGCGGGTTCCCTCGTAGTTGTGCAAGGCTAAGCCGATCTGCTTGAGATTGTTCTGGCATTTCGCGCGGGCCGCGGCCTCGCGCACTTTTTGGACGGCGGGCAGCAGCAGTCCGATTAAAATCGCAATAATTGCAATGACGACAAGCAGTTCGATGAGCGTAAAAGCAGTTCGGCGGGCCATAGACACCTCAGCGGGCGTAAGGAACAGACGCCGATAGTCTACCGCTCGTCGTGAAATTGTGGTGAAGATATCGTGAAGGCGGCACAGAACTCCCGCCGCCCGGCGCACCGCGACCGGCCCCGCCGCTACGCCTTGTCGCGGTCGTGGACATGCGCCGGCGGGCTGGTCGCCTCGACGGCCGTGAAGCTTTCGAGAATCTTGTAAGTGTGCGACGCCCCGCGCGGCACCAGCCACGAGTCGCCGGGGGCGAGCGTGAGCACCTGCCCCTCGGAGTGCAACTCGGCCTTGCCGCTGATGACGTAGCCCACCGTGTCGTACTCGCGCGCCTTGGCGGGCTTGGCCTCGCCGGGGGCTTCGTCTTTCCAAAGCCGCATGGCGACGTGCTTGCCGCCGGCGAGGTGCAGTTGGCCCATCTCGCCCTTGGGGGAGTGGCGCGAATCGACTTTCACAATCGTGGTGTCGGACATGGTGGCCGGCCCTAGCTGGGGTGTGCGTGCGGGTACGCCGGGGCACGGGTGCAAACGCCGCGCCGCCGGCCGTCACGCCGGCACCTCTCCCGGTCGGGGGGCGGGGGCCGGGAGCCACCGCCGGGCGCTGGCCTCGGCGGCGAACTCGTAGAGGCGCTGGTCCAGGGCGTTGAGTTCGGCCACCCGATCGAGCAGCGCCGGATCGACCGGGAAGCGGCGGTGTTCGGCGTGCGGCCAGCCCTTGACGTGGGTCGCCTCGTCGGTGCGGTTGGCCACGACGCGGGGGTTCCGAATCGGCAGCCGGTAGCGCGCGATGAGGCCGTCCACGAACTCGTCGAGGTGCTCGGTCACGCAGAAGTCGAACATGGTCGTGAGGTTGTGGATCGCCTCGTGCAGGTCGGCCTCGGCCATCGCCGCGTGCCGGAACCCCCCGGAGGTTAGCGCCCGCACCTGGTAGTTGTTCACTTCCATTTTGCCGGATTCGAGGAGGAGGCCGAAGTCGGGAGCGCAGCCGCCTAGCGAGGCGAACATGTGGAAGTGCGACACCACCCGCTCGACCGGCCGGCGGATCACCGTCGAGTACCGGCAGGGTCCGCCGACGACCTCGTGGACGCCGTAGCCGAAGTGGCCGGAGTACAGCCGGCAGTGCTGGGGAATCTTGCCCGCGTTCCAGAACGCGCGGAACAGGTCGGCGTAGGGCAGGCCGTAGACGTGCGAGAGGACGTTCATCTCGGCGTAGAAGTGCGGCTGGCCGTGCAGCGGGCCGCCGGCGACGAGGTCGTCTTCGAGGTAGCGCTCAGGCAGCGGCACCGCAAGCTTCCACAGGTTCTCCACCACACTAGTGCCGCCGGTCTTGTGAATGTGCAGGAACAGGTGGCGGAGCATAACGACTCGCGGCGTAACGGGGCAAGCGCGGGGGGCGCGAACTTACCATCGCCGATGGCCTAATGGAACCCCGTTCGGGAAAGCTGTGCCGCCGAGGCCGACTCAGGGCTTGCCGGCGATGGGGAAGTCAGGGGTGGAGCCGAGGAGTTCGGGGGTTTGCTTCACGAACTCACCGCCGTCTGGGGCCGCGAGGCTTTGTGGTACGTCGGTGACGCTTCGGCCCATGACACCCGCCCGTCGGCGTCGGCATCGGCGCCGCCACGCAGGGCGCAGAACTGTTGAGTGAACACCCCCGCCGGGCGGGTGGCCGCCGTCTCGTAGGCTTGTTCGCCCGCGATACTCGCCGGAGGTGCCACGCCTGCCTCGCCGCCGCGCTCCGCCGCAAGCGCCCGCCCCTCACCCGCCCGCCACCGGCACCATCTTCGGCCGCGGCAC
>CAXTPM010000597.1:2103-3648 GCA_964245865.1 uncultured Fimbriiglobus sp.
CCCGTCGGTGCGGCCGTGCCGCGCGGCCAACTGCGCCGCGCTCAGGCGCAGGAACGCCACCAACTCCGGGGCCGGGCCACTCGCCAAGTAGGCCTCAACCAGCGTCCCCACGTGGGCGTCGTACCCCTTCTGGGAGTGCGAGTGCGCGTAGCACCGTCCGGGGTGCCGCCGCAGGTCGCCGTCGAACGCGGGGCTGATGTGGTACAGCTCGTGCAAAATGGTCAGCAACTTCTCCTCGAACGGCTGGTCGAGGAACCGGGGCACGCAGAACGTCACGACGTACAGCACCTCGCGCCCGGCCACCGTGACGCGCTGCACCTGGTAAAGCCCCCCGCGCTGGCGCTTGAACTTCGCCCCGTTCTGGAACCGCATCGGCGTTACGCGCGCCTGCAGGCCGTGGCGGGTGCGCTTGCGCGCGGCGGTCACGGTGACGAGCATCTCGCCGGGGCGCAGGTGCGCGAACTCCGGCACGCGGCGGGCCACGTCGGCGACCACGGCCGCGAGCGCGGCGGTGTAGTCGAACGGCGCGGCCCGGCCCGCGCCGGCGATCACGCGGCGCGGCACCGGGTTCGACGGGCCGTAGGCGACCTCGCCGGCCGTCGCGGCGGGGCGGGGCTTCGGCGCGGCCGGCCCTAGGGTCGCCGGGGGCGGCGGGGTGCGTCTCATCCAGCTCGGCCACTGCATCGGGTCGGCCTCGCGTCGGTGCCGGGGCGGCTTGGCAGGTTAGAGAACCGCGGCCCGCCGGGCAACGTTGGCTGTGCGAAAATGCGCCCGCCGCGCCAATCGGGCTAAACCCGCCCGTCGGCGAGTCCGATACAAGCAGTACCACACGCGAATCCGTACCGGCCCGGCGGGCGCCACCCGCAGTGCCCCCGTGGTCAGGAGTCTAGTCAAATGAGCCGCACGCGCCGCATGATCGTCCAGCCGCTCGCGCTGTCGGCCCTCGCCGCCGGGGTGATCGCCGGCTCGGGCTGCCAGACCTACCCCGCCGGCCTCGCGGGCCTGACGCTGCCCAGCGGGCAGTATCTGAAGCACTACCCGCAGTACTTCCCGCCCGAGCCGAACTTCCCCCTGCAGCGGGAACTCGACTCGATGCAGGACGCGAGCCTCTCGGTGCAGCGCGGCAACGTCGCCGGCGCCCCCGCGAGCGCCCTGCCCAGCCCCGCCGGCTTCGGCCCGCCGACCGCCGTGGGCGGCGCCGCCCCGACCATCGTCCCACAGGCGACCCCGCCCGCCGGTGGCCCGGCGCCGGGCGGCGGACGGTAGAGCGGGTGGGGAGGGGTGAGTGGGGAGTGGGGAGCCAAAACCGAAGCTGTTCCAGCCGAACTTTGCTCCCCACTCCCCACTCACCCCTCCCCACCCGCTTCGGCTTGCACCGAGATACGGCGGCGGCTATACGCCCCGCCACGCGGACGGGAATCGCCCCACGGCTTGTGGTCACGGACGACCACACGGCGCGGGGCGCGAGCAAGCAAGGACGCTTGCGCCAACGCGGTGAGGGGATACCGACGATGCCAGGACGGCAACTTTCGCGGCTCGCCAGGA
>CAXTPM010000598.1:0-3648 GCA_964245865.1 uncultured Fimbriiglobus sp.
CAAGGTGCGGAGCTGGAACCAGGCGCAGGAGCAGGCCTTCACCGTCGTCTACCGCGCCAGCAAGAAGGGGCGGAAGAAGAAGTCGGGCGAGGGCTACCAGGACGCGCAGGTCTACAGCTACGCCGTGCCCAACCTCACCCGCGAGCAGGCGCTCAAGTACGCCCAGACGGCGGCCACGAAGATCACCCGCCACGAGCGGCTGCTGAGCGCCGAGCTGCCCGGCGACGAGCTGCTCTCGGTGCGCTCGCGCGTGAGGCTCGCCGGCACCGGCACCGACTGGGACCAGGACTACTACCCCGAGACCGTCACCCGGCGGATCTCATTCAGCGAGGGCTACACCATGCAACTGCGCGCCAAGAATCACTCCCCGCAGGACGAAGTATTGATTTGACAGAAGCCCTGCTGAACGTCATGCGCCGCGAGGCCGGCCGGGCGATGAACCGCGCGTCGCTGCCGAGGATGGGCGTCGTCACCAGCTACGACCCGGCGCACTACGCGGTGAAGGTCCGGCTGCAACCGACCGACCAGGAGACCGGCTGGCTGCCCGTGGCGTCGATCTGGACCGGCAACGGCTGGGGCCTGTTCTGCCCCCCGAGTCCGGGTGACGTGGTGGATGTCCACTTCCAGGAGGGCGGCAAGGAGGCGGGCTACGTCAGCCAGCGGTTCTTCTCCAGCGTCACCAAGCCCCTGCCCGTGCCCTCCGGCGAGTGCTGGCAGGTCCACAAGAGCGGGAGCTACTTCAAGATGCTCAACGACGGCAGTATCGAGATGGTGGCCGTCGGCGGCCTGCGGACCACCGCCGAGACGTGGCACCACACCGGCAATTTGATTGTGAGCGGGGACATCACCGACCGCGACAACGGCCTCGGCAGCCTGCACGCGCTGCGCACGGCCTACGACACCCACCGGCACTACGACACGCAGCCGGGGAGCGGGACAACCGGTCTCACCGACCACCCCGTATGAGCGACATCGACCACACCTTCAGCGGCGACTTGAGCCCGAGCGCCGCCGGCGACCTGCTCGCCTCCGACGGCCTGCTGATGGCCAACCAGCGCATACTGCGCCGCCTGCTCACCAACCCCGGCGACTACGTCTGGAACCCCGAGTACGGCGCGGGACTGCCCGCCCGGATCGGCTCGACCCTGGACACCGGCGAGCTGACCGGCCTCATCCGCACGCAGATGGAGCTGGAGGCCGCCGTGAGCCACGACCCCGAACCCGAGATCACGCTCACCCCGATCGCCAACGGGGCCAAAGTCCAAATCCGCTACACGCTGAAGGCGACCGGCCAGCCCGCCGCCCTCGGCTTCACCGTCAGCCCGTAGGTTTATGGCCCAGCTCCCGACGAAGCCGTTTACGCAGATCGTCTCCGACTACGCCGCCGCCTGCCAGGGGGCGTGCGCCACGCTCATCGACTTCTCCGTCGGCTCGGTCTTGCGAGCCGTGGCCGAGGCCGCCGCCGGGGTCGTACTCTGGCTCCAGGCGATGGTGCTGCAAGTCCTCACCCTCACCCGCGCCTCGACCAGTGCAGGCGCGGACCTCGACACCTGGCTGGCCGACTTCGGCTTCGCCCGCCTCCCCGCCGCATCGGCGACGGGCCTCGTCACCTTCTCCCGCTTCACCCCCGCGCAGGCCGCCCTGATCCCCGCCGGGGCCACCGTCCGCACCAGCGACAACGCGCAGACGTTCACCGTCACCGCCTCGCCCTCGAACCCGGCCTGGAACGCCCTGCTGAACGGCTACACCCTCCCGGCGGGAACGACCTCGCTCTCCGTCCCCGTGGCCGCACTCGCCCCCGGCTCCGCCGGCAACGCCCAGGCGAACACGATCACCGTGATTACGACCGCCATCCCCGGCGTGGACACCGTCACCAACCCGAGCGCCTTTACCAGCGGCATCGACGCCGAGCCGGACGCCGACGCCCGCAGCCGGTTCGTGCTCTTCGTGGCCTCGCTCTCGAAGGCCACCAGGGCGGCGGTGGGCGCTGCGGTGCGGGGCGTCCAGCAGGGCTTGCAGTACACGATCCTCGAAAACGAGGACGCCACCGGCGCGGTGAGTTACGGCAATTTTCAAGTAATAGTCACCGACTCGACCGGCAGCCCGCCGACCTCCCTGCTGGCCGCCGTGCAGACGGCAGTCGAGGCGGTGCGGCCCGTCGGCTCGCGGTTCGGGGTGTTCGCGCCGTCCGTCCTGCCGGCCACCGTGTCGATGACGATTACCACCGCCGCCGGTTACTCCCATGCCGTGGTTGTGGGGGCCGTCGGCACCGCGCTGGCGCAGGCGATCAACTCGCTACCCCTCGGCGCGACGCTGCCGTACACGCTGCTGTCGGCCATCGCCTACTCGGTGGACGGGGTGGGCAACGTCACAGCGGTGCTCCTGAACGGCGCGACCGCCGACCTGGCCGCCACGCCGCGCCAAATCGTCAAAGCCGCGACGGTGTCGGTCGCTTAGATGGTCGGCGACCGCCCCGACCTCCTCGCCCGGCTCCGGTCGCTCCTGCCCGGCGGCTGGTTCGCCAGTCCCGCCCCCGCGCTCGACGGGGTGCTCTCGGGCTTCGCCAAGCTGTTATCCGACGCCTACGGGCTGATCCAGTACGCCCGCTCGCAGGCGAGGATCAGGACCGCCACCGGCGGCTTCCTCGACCTGGTCGCGCTCGACTACTTCGGCGCCGCCCTCTCCCGCAGGCCGGGGGAGAACGACGCGGCCCTCCGCGCCCGCGTCCTCGCCAACCTCTTCGCCGAGAAGGCCACCCGCCGGGGGGTGATTAAAGCCCTCGAAGCCCTCACCGGCCGGACGCCGGTCATTTTCGAGCCGGCACGCCCGGCGGACACCGGCGGCTACGGGGTCGCCTGCGGGTACGGCGTCGCGGGGGGCTACGGCTCATTGCTCTTGCCCTTCCAGGCGTTCGTCACCGCCTACCGGCCCGCCGGGCAGGGCATCCCGAACGTGGCGGGCTACGGCGGCGCTCCGGGCGGGTACGGCTCGCCCGGCTCGGAGTACGCCAGCCTGTCGCAGGTCGTGGGGCAGGTCCTCGACTCGGACATTTTCCAGGCGGTCAGCGACAGCGCCCCGGTCGGGACCGTCCTCTGGACAAAAATCCTCTCGTAACGCCAACAAACAGGTCAAGCAATGGTCAGTCGCGTCGTCGTTTATCCGGGTCAGGTGCCGCTGGAGACGGACCTGCTCCAGTCCGCCGTCTTCAACATGGTCGGCCTCGGCGGGGCGCTCTCCGCCGTGCTCGGCACCGGAACCCTCGTGGACGGCCTCGCCGCGAGTCAGACGACGGTCCCATCCCTCGCGGTGCTGGTCTCGCCGGGGCAAATCTTCTCGCTCCAGAACATCGACGGCACGGCGTACAGTTCGCTCCCCGCCGACACCGCCCACCAGACCGTCAAGCAGGGCTTCCTGCCCGACGCCGTCACCCTCGCCACCCCCGCGCCCGGCACGGCGGGGCAGTCGGTGGTGTACCTGATCCAGGCCGCCTACGCCGACCAGGACTCGAACCCGGTGGTGCTCCCCTACTACAACGCCTCGAACCCCGCCCTGGCCTACAGCGGCCCGAACAACACCGGCGTCGCCCAGAACACGCTCCGCAAGGGCGTCTGCCTGGTGAGCGCCAAGGCGGGCGTCGCCGCGACCACC
>CAXTPM010000599.1:0-1753 GCA_964245865.1 uncultured Fimbriiglobus sp.
CGCGAACCGCTCGACCCCGAGGTCGGCCGCGACCGAGGCCGAGGAGTAGCGCGCGGTGGCGTTGCCTCCCGCCGCCACGGCCACCGCGGCCAGGGCGACCGCCGCGCGCCGGACCCGGCGGGGGCTGGCGGGGCGCGGCGGGCGGGCGAGGACGCCTTCGCCGGCCGAGTAGCGGTCCAGATCCTCGGCGAGCGCCCGCACCGAGGGGTAGCGCTCGGCGGGCGCCTTGGCGAGTGCTTTGAGGTAGACCGCGCCGAGGGCCGGCGGCGCGCCGGGGAGGAACCGCGAGAGCGGCGGCGGGTCGTCGGTCAGGATCGCGCGCATCGTCAAGACGAAGCTCGCCCCCTGGAGCGGCAGGCGGGCGGTGAGGCACTCGAACAGGATCACGCCCAGGGAGTAGACATCGGCGGCGGGCGCGGCGGCGCCGGGGTACTCGATCGCCTCGGGGGACATGTAGCCGATCGTGCCGAGCACCATCCCGGAGCGGGTGCGCGAGCCGGCGGAGCCGAGCAGCTTCGCCACGCCGAAGTCGGTCACCTTGGGGACGAACGGGAGCGGCCCGGCGGCACTGTCCGGCCCGAGTTCCCCGAGCAGGATGTTCGCCGGCTTCAAGTCCCGGTGGACCACGCCGTGCTCGTGGGCGTGCTGGACGGCCGCGGCGACCGCCCGGACGACCCCGACCGCGAGGTCGATCGGGAGCGGGCCGGACTTCAACAGGTCCGCCAGGCTCCCCCCCCTCACCAGCTCGAACTCGAGCACGGGCCGGCCGCGGAACTCGCGGACCCCGTAAATTTGCACCACGTTCGGGTGCCGCAGCCGGGCGACCGCCTCGGCCTCGACGCGCATGCGGTCGGCGACGGCCTCGCCCGAAGCCACCTCGTCGCTGACGAGTTTGAGCGCCACCGACCGGTGCAGCGCCTCGTCCTCGGCCTCGTAGACGACGCCCATGCCGCCGCGACCGAGTTCGCGGACCAGGCGGTAGCCGGGCACCGCCGGGAACTCCCCGCCGGCCGCGCGCCGGGTCCGGCCGAGGTTCTCGGTGCCGGTGAGGTAGACGCCCGACAGCGCCCCGGCGGGCGCGCACTGCTCCAGTCGGGTCGGCCGCTCCGATGTCGCGTCCGGCGGGTAAGCTTGCGCCAGAGCAATCACGAGTGGTCCTCGGCTCCGATGACCGCCGGAGCAGAGCCGTCGGCACCGGTTTGTGCCGCGGCCTCAACTGCGGTCGAAATATCGCCGCCACTGAAATCCAACGGCACCCTAGTTTGCTGCACCGCGATTGCAAGCAGTTCTAAGGTTTATTCCGACTTTGATGCCGGATGAATCGGCCCCGGACGGCCGCGATTTCGTCCCGCACAACAATTCATCGGCCGAATCTCAGCCGGAGGCTGCGGGAGACCGAGACCTGGTTGGACTTGAACTGAGTTGGGGCGGTGCCGACGGCACGGCGGGAGAATCGGCGCGGGAATCGCTTTGATGCCGAGCGAACTGGCGGGACGTGGAGGTGCGGTCAGTCCGAAGTGTTCTGAGAATCTGGCCAAGGTGGGACTCGAACCCACACGCCTTGCGGCGCTCGATTTTGAGTCGAGTGCGTCTGCCATTCCGCCACTTGGCCGGTGGAGTGCATCACTAATCTAGCGGCCGGACACCTCAGGGGCAAGGGGGGTTCGCGCCGCGCCCCGCGCCGGGGTGTTGGACCGCGCCGCCGGGGGCGGTAATCCCTATCATCGACCCTTTGCCCGCCCGGAGTGCCGCC
>CAXTPM010000599.1:1763-3639 GCA_964245865.1 uncultured Fimbriiglobus sp.
GTTCGGCTTCTGCCCGCTGGACATGATCGGGGGCGCTGCCTTCGACCCGTTCGGCGACCAGCAGCGGAGTGCCGCCGATGGCCGACCCGACCGAAAACCCCGACCGCCTCGACGTGTTGGCGTGCGCCCCGCACCCCGACGACCTCGAAATCCTCTGCGGCGGCACCATCGCCAAGCTCGTCAGGCAGGGCTACAAGGTCGGCATGCTCGACCTCACGAGCGGGGAGCCGACGCCGCGGGGGACGTTCGAGACGCGCAAACTCGAAGCGGAGAAGGCGCGCCTGGCCCTCGGCGGGCCGCTGCGAATCAACCTCGACTTGCCCAACCGCATCCTGATGGACGCGCCCGAGTACCGCTTCCGGCTGGCCACCGCGTTCCGCACCTACCAGCCGAAAATCGTCATCTGCGGCGCCGGCCGCACGCCCGCGGCCAGCCCGGACCACCACCAGTCGCACCTGCTGGCCGAGGCCGCGCGCTTCTACTCGCAACTCACCAAGTGGGACGAGCGCTTCGGCGGCACCGCGCCCTACCGGGTGCCGCACCTGGTGTACGCGCTCTTCCCCACCGACGCCGAGCAGCGCTCGTGGCACTCGACGTTCGTGGTAGACATCTCCGACACGTTCGAGATGAAGATGGCGGCGATCGAGGCCTACGAGTCGCAGTTCGACCCCGAGCGCATGGGCAAGGTGCGCCACTTCATCGGCTCGACGAACGGCTACCACGGCGCGCGGTGCGGCTTCATGTACGGCGAACTGTTCGCGCTGCCGCACCCGGTCGGTACGTCGGACCTGTTCACGCTCCTGCACGGCGGCAAGGGGACACTCGCGCCGCCGCAACTACCGGGGCGGGATCATTTGCCGTTGAATTGAAGACGATACGGCCGCGGAGGCACGGAGCCGCGGCCGTATCGTCTTCAGCTCACCCGCCTACCGTAGCAGGTCCGCCGGCGCCTTGCCGGGCTTCCACGCTTCGGTCGGCTTGAACTCGAACTTCGTCGGCGCGTACTTGCGCGCCGGGTTCACGTCAAGATTCGACGGCACTTCGAGTCCCAAGAGGTGCAGGCAGGCGTTGGCCACCAGCCGGCGCGTCCCCTCGGCCTCGAAGTCCTGCGAGGCGCCCAGGGTGGTGGTGAACGCGGTCCCCGATTTGCCGCCGAGCGTGTAGGGCTTCAGCCACGCCACGGGCATCATTGGAGCGTTCTTCGGCCCCGCGACCGCGGGCGACTTGGGGTCGAGGGACTGCGTCACTTCGCCGAGCACGAGCACCGTGGCCCCTCGCGCGGCCACGTCGCCGACGGCGTAGACATCGCTCGGGCCGAACACCGAGCCGGGGGTAATGTCGCGGAGGACCGGGTGCGACTCGGCGCCTGGGGCGGCGACGCCGCGCGTCCCTTGCTTGCCGTGGCTGCCGTGGTGCGCGACCCAGGTCTCGCCCAGCACTGCGACGCCGAACCCGCCGGCGGGTTCCTTGGAGGTCCAGCCCCACGACTTGTACTTCGGCGTGGCCGTCTCGAAGGCGTGCGTCGCGGTGCGCAACCCCACCACCGGCTTGCCGGCCGCGAAGTACCGGGCGAAGTGGTCCATCTGCTCGTCGGGCAGGTTCCGCATCCGCACGGCCAGCACCAGCAGGTCGGCCCTGCCGAGCGCCTCCAGCCCAGGGATGTTGGTCTTGACGTTGGGCTGGATGGCCCCGTCCTTGGGGTCGATGGCGAACAGCACGGTGCAGTGGAAGCCGTGGCGCTTGGCGAGCAACTCACCCAGCATCGGCATCGCCTCCTCGCTGCGGTACTCCTCGTCGCCGCTCACCAAGACGATGCGCTTGCCGGCGCCGAGTCCCGTGGGGTTGCCCGGCTCGAAGGTCAGCCACGGGTCGGCGG
>CAXTPM010000600.1:0-3638 GCA_964245865.1 uncultured Fimbriiglobus sp.
GGTCACTACGTGGGCCATCGGGCGGTATCCTGGGTCGGTGAATTGCCGGCGAACGGTCGGCGCGGTTCCTACCACACTTAAGCGCCCGGCGTGGGACTGTCAAGCACGCCGGGCGTCGGCGGGCCACGTTTCGGGGAACTCCGCCCGGATCACGAGTTCCCCGCCGCCGAAGGGGTGGACCAACTTCAGCACTTCGGCGTGCAGCGCGATCACTCGGGCACGCTCGTCCCCGCCGGGGTCGGGGCCGAACGCGCCGGTACTGCCGTAAACCGCATCCCCCGCGATGGGGCAACCCCGCGACGACGTTTGCACTCGCAATTGGTGCGACCGCCCAGTTTTGGGCAGCAGTCTCACACGGGCGCGGCCATCGGCTAGCACCGCCTCGACGCGGTAGGCTAGCTCGGCCCGCTTCGCCCCCGGCACGCCCTCAGCCGCGACGACGGTGCGCGCCTCGCCCTCGACCTTGAGCAGCCAATCGACCCACACGCCCGCTTCTTCCGATGGGGCACGGTCGAGCAGGGCGACGTACTCCTTCACCACCGTGCGCGCCTCGAACTGCGCCTGCACGCGCTGGGCACACTTCGTGTTGCGACAGAACAGCAACACACCGGTGACGGGCCGATCCAGGCGGTGCGGCACCCCCAGGTACACGCCGCCGGGCTTGGCGTACTTGGAGCGGAGGTAGTCCTTGGCCCGGGCTTCCGCGCTCTCAATGCCGGGCGGGGCTTGCGTGAGCAAGGGCGCGGGCTTGTTCAGCGCGAGCAGGTGGGGGTCTTCGTGGACGACGGTCGGCTCGGTAGTCACACGCCCGGCCCCGGCGAGTAAGAGACCTCACCCCCCGTCCCCCTCTCCCAGGAGGAGAGGGGGTGAGCGTGGGCGCGGGCCTCATCTACTCGGCTCGTCATTGTTTGTCGATCGCACACACGATTGACTGCTCTCCTCCTGGGAGAGGGGGACGGGGGGTGAGGTCTCTTCGCTGTCGGGGTCACTGAACTCACGCCCCCTTCGGCATCGCCAACACCGTCCGCAAGTGCACCAGCGCCTTCTCCAGCACCACGTCCTTCGGCTGAGCGGCCCCTGCCACGGGGACCGGCGCCGGCACCACCCCGCCGGTCGGCTTGCCGCGCACCATGTCCAGCCGCCGGCGCGACTCGAAGTACGCCTTCGCCTCACTCTCGCTCAGCTTGACTTCCAAGCCGGGGTCCGGCCGGCAGCCCCACTCGTCGGCCGGCTTGGAGTCCGGCCAGCGGTGGATGTTCTTCCCCGCCGGCGTCAGCCAGACTTCGGTGGTGAGCTTGAGCGCCGCGTTGCCGTTCAGCGGGAACACTTTCTGCACGCTCCCCTTGCCGTAGCTGCGCTCGCCGACCAACACCGCGCGGTGGTGGTCCTGCAGCGCGGCCGCGACGATCTCCGAGGCACTCGCGCTGTTGTCGTTGATCAAGACCGCCATCGGCTTCTCGGACGCCGGCTCGAAGATCGTCCCCTCGGCCTTGGCGCTCAGGGTGCGCTGCACGACCGCCGCCCCGTCGGCGGTACGCTTGGTCGCGGTACTCACGATCGGCCCTTCGGTGAGGAACAAGTCCGCCACGGCCGCGGCCTGGGTGAGCAGCCCGCCGAGGTTGTCGCGCATGTCCAGAATGAGCGCCCGCGCCCCGGCCGCCTCGGCCTGCAGCACCGCCTCGCGCACCTCCTTGTCCGACTTCTCGCTGAACGTCGTCAGGCGGACCAGCGCGATCTTGTTCTCCGGGTCGGCGAACCACTCCCAGCGGTTGGGGTCAGTCGCCGAGCGCGCGTAGCCCTGCACGGGATGGACCTCGATCATCGCGCGTTCGAGTTTGACCTCGCGCTCGTCCTTGTCGCCGTCGCGGGACATCGTGAGTGTGACCGGGCTGCCGGGGGCGCCCTTAATTTCCTTACGCAACTCCTCGACGGTCATCGGCCGGGCGACCTTGCCGTTGACGCGCAGGATGAACTCCCCGGCCTGGATGCCCGCGTCGTAGGCCGGGGTGCCGGCCACGAGCGACTCGACGCGCTTCAGCCCCGTGGCGGGGTCGGTCAGGAGTTGCACGCCGATGCCGCCGAACTGCCCGTCGGTCGTGACGAGGAACTGCGCGTAATCACTGGCGGGTAAGTACTGCGAGTGCGGGTCGAGCCGCGCCAGTCCCCCCGCGATCATCGCCTCGACGAGCTTGCGCTTCTCGGCCTCGTTGAGTTCGCGGACGTAGTTCTGATCGACCGTGCCGAGCACATCGACCACCGTGCGCACTAATTGGTAGTCCGGGTCCGGCGGCGGGGCGGTGGCGAGCGCCAAGACCGCCGCGGCGGTGAGGGCGGGCAGCGCGAGTAGCCAGGCGAGGTTCCACTTCGACATGGGCGCGCGACTCCGCACAGAAACTAGGGCCGGTTGCCGGGATTATACCGCAACTGCGCGATGTGCGGCAGGCGACTGTTGCGCGGCACCGGCGATTGCAAGATTCCCCTCAAGTCCGTTGGCGGTATCCGGTTGCGCACTTTAGGCTAGGTGCATCGGTCCTGCGCGGCGCGCGGATCATCGCGGCCCCATACCGATAGCGGTCCCCGACCCGAGACGACTATGTACAGCCTGCTACTGATGAGCGCGATGACCAGCGCTCCCGAGACGACCGAGTTCCACGGCTTCTTCCGCGACCTGTTCAGCTCCCGCGGCTCCTGCTCGGGGTCGTGCTCAGGGAGTCGCGCCGCGTCGCAGGCGCCGTCGGGGTGCTGCGGCGGCACCCGGCGTGCCCTCACCAGCTCGTGCTGCGGCTCGGGCGCGGCCCAATACCGCGCCCCGTCGTCGTGCTGCGGCAGCGGCTACTACGCCTCGTGCCAAAGCAGCAGTTACGCCCCATCGTATGTCGTCATGACTCAGCCGATGGACTACTACCCCCAATACATGAGCGGCTGCACGGGGTCGATGCCGATGGGCTTCTCCGACCCGCCGCTGACGGCGCCGATGACCGGCAGCCCCCCGCCCGGCGGGTTCGCGCCGCCGCAGCCGGCCACGCCCCCGGCGGTCATCAGCGAGTACGCCGGCCTGCGCCGCGCGTCCTACGCCAGCGCCGCGCCGGAGCAGCGGGCCACGGTCATCGTCCGCGTCCCCGCCGACGCGACCCTGAGTGCCGAGGGGCGTCGCCTGAACCTCACCGGCGAGCGGCGCGAGTTCGTCACGCCGCCCTTACCCCCCGGCGACTACCGCTACGGCTTCCGCTGCGACTACGAGCGCAACGGCGAATCCATCAGCCGCGCGAAATCGGTAGTGGTGCGGGCCGGCGAAACGTTCGTGGTCGATTTCAGCGAGGCGGATAGCCGCCAGGGCGCCCCCGCCGTGCCGGTCCCCGCGCCGGCGATTGCCCCCACGCCCGCCCCGGCGCCGGCGCGGACCACCGGCGCGAACCCGTTCCTGACCGGCGCGCCCAAGCCGCTCCCCGTCCCGATCGACACCGCGCCGCCGGCCCCACTCCCGGCGAGCGCCCCGGCCCCCACCGGCTTCGGCGCAGCCCTCGCCAGTTCGACGGGCGCGGCCAACTCGAAGGCGAGGATGCTGATTACCCTCCCCGCCGGCGCGGTGCTGTTCATCGACGGCCGCAATGTGGACCGGCCCGAGCGCACGCGGCAAC
>CAXTPM010000601.1:0-3636 GCA_964245865.1 uncultured Fimbriiglobus sp.
GTCGCACTAGCGGATCGCCTCGGGGCCACGATCGACACGAGCGCGAGCGTGGGGCACGCGCCGAGCATCCTCGCCTTGCAGCAGGTCGGCGAATCGACGTGCAGCTTGGGCGAAGTGCGGCAGCGGGCGGACCTGGTGGTGTACTGGGGCAGCGACCCGGACCTGACGCACCCCCGGCACCGCGAGCGCTACACGCCGCCGGGAGTCGAGACGGTCGTCGTCGGCACGCGGCCCAACGTTGCGGCCGATGCGGGCGTGGCGCAGTTCCTCGAAATGCCGCCGGGCGGCGACTTCGTGGCGCTCTGGACGCTGCGGATGCTGGTGGCGGGGCACGCCGTGCCGGACGCCGACGCGCGGCTAGTCGAACTCGCCGCTCGGCTAAAATCGGCACGCTGGCGGGTGGTGTTCTTCGGCGCCGGCCTCGTGCAAGCGCCGCTCGCGCACCGCTCCGTCGAAGCCTTGCTGCAACTGGTGCGCGACCTCAACGCGAGCGGCCGCGCCTACGCCCGGAGGATGCGGCGCTACGGCGACGTGGCGGGCGCGGATTCGGTGCTGGCGTGGCAGACCGGCTACCCCTTTGGTGTGAACCTCGCGGCCGGCTACCCGCGCTACTGCCCAGGGGAGTTCACCGTGCCGCAGATGCTCGAGCGCGGCGAGGTTGACGCGCTGGCACTGGTGGGGAGCGAAACACTGGCGGGTTTCAGCGACGCGGCGCTGCGGGCACTGGCCAACATTCCCGTGGTCGCGCTCGACCCGCCGGGCGTCACCCCGCCCGTGCCGCCGATAGTGCGCTTCCAGACCGCCACTTACGGCGTGCATCGCACCGGCACGGCGTACCGCCTGGACGAGATTCCGATCCCGCTGCGGGCCGTGCTCCCCACCCACCTGCCGACGGACGCCGAGGTGCTACTTGGCGTCCTTGCCGCGCTTGGTGAAGACGACGACGTGCTGCCAGGGTAGGGTGCCGACGGTGCGGGTGTGCTCCAGAATGGGGAACTCGGCCATCTCGCGGATCACCTGCCGCTCGCTCATCTTGTGCACCAGTTTGATCGGCACCTTGGGGTCTTCGAGGCGGAACTCGACGAACACCAGCCGGCCCCCCGGCTTGAGCGCCGCGACCAGTTTCTCGGCCACCTCGCGCGGGTGCGTCAGTTCGTGGTAGACATCCACCATCACGATCAGGTCGCACGAGCCGGCCGGCAACTTGGGGTCGAGTTCGGTGCATAACACCGGCTCGATGACTTTGAGCTTCGCCTCGCCGGCGCGCTTCTTCAAGAGGCGAATCATCTCGGGCTGGACATCGACCGCGTAGACCTTGCCGGCGTCGCCCACGGCTTGGGCGAACTTGAGGGTGTAGTAGCCGCTCCCCGCGCCGAAGTCGGCGACGGTCTCGCCGGGCTTGAGGGCGAGCGCGGCGAGCAGCTTGGCCGGCGCCTCCTCCTGCTCGCGCTCGGAGCGTTCGAGCCACCCCGCCCCCTGGAAGCCCATCACTTGGGCGATCTCGCGCCCGAGATAGAACTTGCCGGTGCCGTCGGGGTCGTGGTCGTCGCGGGTCTCGTAGCGCGCCGGTTCCGGGGGCTTCGGGGCGTCCTGGGCGGGCGCCGCCAGGGGGAGTGCGAGCAGGGCTAGGGCGAGCGGCAGTCGGGTCATCGGTCGGTCCTCTCGCGGCGTCGGTTCCGGCGCATTATGGCCCCTGCGGCGCCCGAAGTCCCACTTTCCGCGTCGAAATCGCCCCCGCGCGCCCGAATCGCTTGCCCCGGCCGGGCGCGGGCGTATACCCATCGTTAATGACCATGTGTTCAGTAGTGCCGGGCGTTCGGCACCCACTCGAACCGAAAGGGGGCACGCGGTGGGAGAGCCGTTCACTTCACCCTTCGAGGAGAACTTCCCAGGGGCGGACATTCACTCGGAGACCTGGGTCTTCCTCAAGGCGATCGAGCAGTACCAGCGCGAGCACAAGCGCCGGTACCCGACGTGGCGCGAGGTCTTGGCCGTCGCGCACGCGCTGGGCTACCGGCGCGTGGCCGGGGCGAGCGAGGAGTTCGAAGCGTGGTACCGCGCGGCGTCGGAGGCGAGTGGCGCGGACGACCCGCGCGACGGCGAGCCGAAGCGGCCGGGCAAACGGGGGGCGACATCGTGACCAGTCTCAAGTGGTGGCCGTTCGGCTCGAAACTCGACAAGGCGGCGCGTGGCAGCCCGCAAGCCCTCGACACGGGCCTCGGGCGCGTGCTGACGCCGGGGCCGTTCCAGGCGACCGGCAGTGCGGGGCCAGGCGCCTGCGCCGCCGGGCTGGACGACCCGGCCGAGCAGTTGCGGCAGTTCCAGTCGTGGGTCTACGCGGCGGTCCACGCCATCGCCCAAGAAGTGGCGCGCCAGAAGCCGCTGGCGTGGCGGGACGTGCTGGGGGCCGCGCCGCGCGAGCGACTGCCGCCGGAGCACCCGCTCTGCCGGCTGCTCGACCGGCCGAACCCGTGGACGACCGCGTGGGAGCTGTGGTACCTCACCGCCGCGTACCTCGAACTCACCGGCAACTGCTTCTGGTACGTCGCCACAGACGACGCCGGCAGCCCCGTGGAACTGTGGGTGATCCCGACGCCGTGGGTGAGGGTGGTGCCCGACGCGCGCACGTTCGTGAGGCACTACGAGGTGCGGGCGGAGTCGTTCCACCCGGAGCGCTTCTCGCCGGCGGAGATCGTCCACCTGAAGTACCCGAACCCGGCCGACCCGCACTGGGGACTCTCGCCGGTGCGGGCCAACGCGCTGGTGATCGACGCCAACGCGGAACTGCTCAAGAGCCGGCGGCAGACGTTCGCCACGGGGCCGCGCCCTGGGGTGATGCTCCAGACCGACCAGATTCTGAGCGACCAGACGGTGACGCGCCTGGAGGAGAAGCTCGAAGACAAGTTCGCCGGGCGGCGCAACTGGCACCGGCCGCTGGTGCTCGAACAGGGCTTGAAGGCGTCGCCGTGGACACTGTCGCCCGCGGAGATGGACTTCACCAACTCCGCCCGGCTGACGCGCGAGGAGATTCTGGCCGTGTACCGCGTCCCCGCCGCCGTCACGGGGTTACTCGACGTGGCGGGCTTGGGCCAGGGGCTGTGGGAGGGGGCGCGGATGATCTTCTGCGAGGGGACCATCCAGCCCAAACTCGACCTGATCGCGCAGTCGCTGACCCGCGACTTGGCGGCGCGGTTCGGCCCCGACGTGAGCGTCGAGTTCGGCGACTGCTCGCCGCGCCTGGGGCAACTCAAGCGCGAGGCGGAGGCCGAGGACTTGCGCCTCGGGGTGCGCACCGTGGCCGAGGTGCGCGCGGCGCGGGGGCTGCCGCCGCTGGGGGGTTAGAGCGCGTCGGCCCCGGCTAGCCCGGAGACCTCACCCCCCGGCCCCCTCTCCCAGGAGGAGAGGGGGAGAAGCCTACTGGGCACGCGCGAACGGGGCGCGAGCAAGAACACGCCACTGCTTGACGCGGGCACGCGCGCTCACCCCCTCTCCTTTTGGGAGAGGGGGCCGGGGGGTGAGGTCGCTTCCACGCCGGGCCAAGACGCCCACACCCAGTTTGTCTCCACTCACACACGATCCACAACCGGTAATCTTATGACCCAACTTGACTCCGCCACGACCGCATCGCAAGCTCCG
>CAXTPM010000602.1:0-3622 GCA_964245865.1 uncultured Fimbriiglobus sp.
CAGCCGGCGGACTTCGCCCGCAGCGCGATGCAGGAGTTCAACGACAAGGCGTACCACACGCCGCAGGACGAGGTGCGGCCCGACTGGGACTACTCGGGCTTCCCGGTGCTGGGCCGCTTCGCGCTGGATGTGGCCCGCCGCGCCGCCGACGCCGACGGCCTCCCCACCTGGAACCCCGGCGACGAGTTCCGCCCGGCCCGCGAACAGAGCGGGGTGAAGTGAGGGGACGGCGGGCGTTTCCCGAGGCGGGACTCCACGGGGGCCGGGGGTGCGGCCGCACCCCCGGCCGCACGGCTGGCCCGGCCGGGTCCGCAGAGACCCCCCGCGTCCCGGCGGTGGCGCCCGACGCCTGGCGGCGGCGCGCCTGCCTCGGCCCCGAGCGGATTAAGAGCGTCTGCCGGTGCGAATAGATAGCAACGAAAAGTTGAAGACTGGGATGCGTATGAGAGGTGGGGTGAAGTTTCTCGGCCAGGCTTGCCGAAAGACCTCACCCTCCGACGCCCTCTCCGGCGCGGAGACGGAGAGAACCTTAATGTTCTAGCTCGAACGGGGTGCCTGCGCGGACTCGCCACTGGTTGACGCGGCGGATCACGCTCGCCCCCTCATCCACGCCGAAGAGGGGGACGGGGGTGAGGTCTCTTCCAGGCCGGGGCCGAGTGACCACCCACTGACGCAGTTACGCTTCTTCAGTGCCGTCACTTCACCAGCCCCGGCAGGTACTTCACCGCGATGCTGCCGTGCGACAGCACCTCCTCGTGGTACTTGGCCAGGTCGAACGCCGCGCCGCGCGTGCGCTGGACTTGCTCGCGCAAACTCACGAACGCGGTGCGGCCGACGAAGTACGTCGAGAGTTGGGCGGAACTCTGCTTCGCGCGCGCCACCTTGCCGACCGCCTCGCCCTCGGTCTGGTAGCCGCGCTCGGTGAGCAGTTTCAGCGCCTCGGCGTCGGTCATGCCGTCGCAGTGCATGCGGTGATCCAGAATCGCGTTGAGCACCGCGCGCAGGTAGAACTTCAACTGGTGTAGCCGCACGGCGGGGGTGTCGGCGGCGTAGCCCTGGTCGAGCATCACCTGCTCGGTGTAGACCGCCCAGCCCTCGGCGAACGTGCCCGACGAGTAGACCTTGCGGACCAGGCTCGGGTGACGGTTGGCGTACTCCAGTTGCACGTAGTGGCCGGGGTACGCCTCGTGGATCGTGAGGATTTGCAGCATCGCGCGGTTGTACTCCGCGAGGAACGCCTGCCGTCTCGGCTCGGGCCACTCCGAGGGGGGCGGGCTGACGGCGTACAGGCTCGCGGCCTGGGGGTCGAGCGGCGGCGCGGGGTTCAGGTACGCCGCACTAAACCCGCGCTGGAACTCGGGCATCTCGATCACCCGGCAGCGGTCGGGGTCGGGGAGGGTGAGGATGTTGCGCTCGCGGATGAACGCGGTGATCTTGGCCACGGTCTTCTGGGTCTCGCCCAACAGCCCGTCGATCGTGGACTTGTCCTCGCCGAGTTTGGCGAGCACCTTCGAGACGAGTTCACGCCGGCCCGCGTCGTCCTCGACGGGGATGACGACCCCCGGAAACAGCGTCCCCCAGAGTTGCCGGGCGACGGTGTGCATCTCGCGCTCGACCCGAATAGCCTCGGCCTCGGCGCGCTTGACCACCTCGTCGGCCGCGAGGTCCGAGTCGAGTTCGAGGGCCAGCTTCTCGGCGAACTTGGCTTTGCCCAGGCGCCACTCGCCCGTCGACCGCGGCAGCACGTCGGTTCTCAGGAACGCCTCGTAGTCGCGCATCGCCGCGGCGGCGAGTTTGGCGGGGCCGGCCAACTCACTCGTGCCGGGCGACTCGCCCGCTAGCTCGAAGATGCCGGCGTCGTAGAACGCGGCCGCGCCGGCGGCGCGCTGGATGGCGACTTCGGTGAGAATCTTCGGCGGGTTCTTGAGCGAGAGCTTCGCCGCCGCGACGACCTTGGGCACCTCGGCGATGCGCTTGGCGGCGCTGGCCACGGTGCGTGCCTTGGGCAGCGTCGATTGCGCGAACAGGCCGTACACACTATCGGCCGCGAAGGTGACGTACACCCTAGGGTCGGTGGCGAACTCGTCGATGTTCGCGGCCTGCCACAGTTGCAACTTCAGCGCTTGCGTCCAGATTTCGAGGTCGATCTTCGCGTCGCGGCCGAGCTTGGCGCCGGCGAACTCGCGGCCCAACTCGGCGAGTAACTGCTTGGTGCGCTCGGCGTCGGCGGCGCGCGCAGCGGGCGTGAGGTCGTCGAGCCGGTCGTCGTACTCGTGGTTCCCCAGCCCCGTAGCGTAAGCAGGGTGCCGGCGGCACTCGTCGGCGACGAATGCGGCGAAGCGCGCGGCCAGGCGCGCGTCGTCGGCGCCGACGCCCTGGGCTTCGGGCGGGGCGGCTAGCAGCATCGTCGCGGCCATCAGGGTCAGCATGGGCGGTATCCGGGGGAGGGGTTAGACGCAGACTTCGAGGGTCAGGAGCTGGTCGGGTTCGGCGGCGTACACCGCGGCTGCGGCGCGCAGGGTGTCGATGCGCGTGGCGTGCCAGGGGTTCTCCAGCCGCGGCAACTCGGCGGGGTAGGGGAAGGCCTTCAGGTGGTCCTCGCGCACCAGCATCGCCCTCACTTTGCGGATGCGCTCGTCGCCCACCACCTCGCAAGTTAAAAAGAGCGCGTAGCGCACGCGCACCACCGGTAGCCCGGCGTCCAGGCGGATCAGCCCCGCCGCGAACTGCTCGGCGACGGCGTTGAGCGCGAAGTTCAGCAGGTACCACCGGTCGGCCTGCGGAATCGCCAGCAGCGGCCGCGCCGGGGTACACGCCAGCGCGGCGGCGCGGACCTTCTCCACCGCCACGCGGTTCAGGAACACCTCGTCCAGCGAGCGCTCCATGATGGTGCGAATTTTCAGCGCGCCCTCGTCGAACAGGTTCAGGCTCACCGTCACCCGGTCGAGGAACTCTTTGGAGTTCCACTCGCGCCGGGCCTTGTACAGCCCCCAGTAGCGCCCCAGCAGGAACGTGAGCGTTGCGGTGACGACCGTGACCACCAGGCTGACGGCCACGCGCCGCCCGGACTCGCTGGCCACCTGAGCGACGACATCCTCGGCGAAGATCACGGCGGGCGTCCTCGGGCGTCGGGCGGGCGGTAGGCGGGGCACCGCTCAGGATACGAACGCCGCCGGCCGAGTGCTAGTCGGGGGGCGGCTCCGGCAGGCCCGCCGGCAGGCCGCGCAGCGCGGGGTTCCACAAGCGGAAGCCGAGAGCGGTACCGCCGCCCCCGCCGTTAGTCGATTCCGGGCCGGCCGAGGAGACGGCGACCCCCTCCGGCGTGACCCGGTAGCCGAGCGGCCCGCCGGTGTACGGGTCGGCCGGCAATCCCGCGAGCAACCCGGCGGGCAGTTCATCCAGGCTCGCGGGGAAGTGCCCAGTCCGCAGCCGGAAGCGCTCGCACGCCAGCGCGACCTCGGCGCACGCCAGGCGGGCACGCAGGCACGTCTCGGCGTCGCTGAACTTGGCCCACCAGGCCCGGTGGCTCGCGGCCAGCCGGTTCGGCGTCGGCACCGCCAGGCTCGCGGCCACGGCGTCGGCGCGCTCGGGGTCGGGCAACTCGGCGGCAACCAAGAGTGCG
>CAXTPM010000603.1:0-1827 GCA_964245865.1 uncultured Fimbriiglobus sp.
TCGGCTTCTCGCTCGGCATCCTGTTCCCCGCGGCGATGGTGGTGCTGATGGCCGGGTACATCATCTACGACACCTCGAACGTGATGCACCGCTACCACGAGAGCCAGTACGTCGCGGCAAGCCTGGCGCTGTTTGCGACGCTGGCGACCATGTTCTACTACGTGCTGCGGCTGATGATGATGCTAAGCAGCAGCCGCGACTAGTGGCGAAGTAAGGTTGAAAACTGAAAGCCCAGGGGCGGCCGCCCCTGGGCTTTCTTCGTTCGTGCCGCTTGACTCCCGCCCCAGCTTCTGGTATCCGCCGCGCCGGAACCACTATCCTCAGCCGCCGGGGGGCCGTCATGGCCAGCGCTCGCATCGCCTTCTGTCTACTCGCCGCCGGGGGACTAGCTCTCGGCGCGCTCGCCGACGCGCCGGCGCCCAAGGTGCCCGCGCGCCAGAGCCTTGCCGGCAGTCTCGGCGAGGCGCGCAAGGCCTACGCCGCCCTGCGCGACTACTCGTGCCACCTGGTGCGGCAGGAGCGCATCGACGGCACGATGCAAGTCGAGCAGACCGCCGAGGTCCGGGCGCGCGTCCGACCGATGAGCGTGGCGGTGCGGGTGATTAAGCCCGTCGAGATGTTCGGCGAGGAAACTACCTACCGCCCCGGCGTGAGCAAGACCACCGTGCGGCACATCGGCCCCGGCCGGGAGGCCACTCGGGGCTACCAGACGCTCCAACTGGCCGACGCCAAAATCCTGCGCCGCACGCTGCACCCCGCCAACGAGGTCGGCGTGCTCGCACTCGTGGAGCGCGTCGAGAAGTTGCTCGACGACGAGGCGCGGGCCGGGAACACCCCCGGCGTCACGGCGTCGGAGTACAACTTCGCCGGGCGCCCGGCGACGCGGTTCGAGCTGTTCTGCGACCGGCCGCACCCCCTGCGCTACGCCCCGAAGTCGGTGGTGTACTTCGACACACAGACGAAGTTGCCGGTGCGGTTCGAGGCGTACCAGGCGCCCAAGCTCGGCGAAACCGCCGGCGAGTTGACCGAGGTGCAGAGCTACGTGACGTTCGCGTTCAACCAGGGGTTGGGGGACCAAGTATTCGACCGCTGAGCGGGGCGACCGGGATGACCTCGCCCGGCTCGGCGAGGGCGGGCCGCAGCGCGGCCCAGATGTCCGCAATCGTGCGCAGCGCCGCCGCCTGGATCATTGCCCGCGGCACCCTGGCCAGCAGACCCCCGAGTTCCAGCAACTCGCCGGTCCAGTGCACCACCGAGCCGCTGCCCTCGCGGGGGCGCACGCTGAGTGTCGCCTCCATCGCGCTGCGGCTGCCGATGCCGGTGCTGACGATGCGGTAGCGCACGCTGCGGTCGGCGGTGCGGTAGCTCACGGTGGCGACGGTGTCGAGGCTCCCGCCCATGAACGCGAACTTCGGCCGGGCCTTCCACGCGGCTTGATCCGCCGAGACGGTGACGAGTTCGCCGTCGGGCAGCAGCCGCGCGACCCACCCGGCGTCGGCCAGGCGCGCGAACGCCAGCCCCGGCTCGGGCGCGACGGATTCGGTCCCCTCGAAGTGCATCATCGCGGTCGTACCCGAAGTGCGGCGGCACTGGGCATGATAGGGACTTTCTGAGGCGCCGCAGCGATTCCCGTTCCGGCGAAGTCGGGAAATCCCCACGGCCGGGGCGAGACGCGCCCGCCCGGTCATCCTATCGTGTGGAAGTCTACCCGCCGCCGGCGCCTTCCCCCGACCCTGGGGCGCGCGGGCACCCCACGGCCATTCATCCCACCCGAAGGAGAGCGAGCGATTTCTACCGCGACCCCACCCACCCACCCGGCCGACGCCC
>CAXTPM010000603.1:1837-3602 GCA_964245865.1 uncultured Fimbriiglobus sp.
GCTATGTCGTCTCGGGCGCGAAGACCTGGATCTCCAACGCTCCGGTCGCCGACGCCCCGATGAGCGGCCTGGCTCCCGTTAGCACTACCCCCGTGTCGCCGGCGCACCCCGCCGGCATTGACCACGACACCCCCCCGCCGCGCACGCTCTCCTCGGTGATGACCGCCGTCGCGTTCCTCGGCATGCACTTGGCTGCGCTGTCGATCTTCTTCGTGACCTTCCACTGGGGCGCCGTCGCCCTCATGGTGGCGGTGTACATCGCGCGGGGCTTCGGCCTCACCGGCGGCTACCACCGGTATTTCGCCCACCGCGCCTACAAGACCAGCCGCCCGTTCCAGTTCGTCCTCGGGGCACTCGGCGCCTCGGCGCTGCAGCGCGGCCCGATCTGGTGGGCCGGCCACCACCGCACCCACCACAAGCACTCCGACGACGAGCACGACCCGCACAGCCCCATCGCCAAGACCATCTGGTGGAGTCACGTGGGCTGGGTTCTGAGCAACCGCTACAACGTCACCGAGTGGGCGCTGATGAAGGACTTCCAGAAGTACCCCGAGATCAAGTACCTCGAGCGCTTCGACCTCGTCCCCGGCATCCTGCTGGGCGTCGGCTGCTACGCCTTCGGTGCACTCACCGGCATCGGCGGCTTGTCGTGCTTCGCCTGGGCGTTCCTGTTCGGCACGGTCGCACTGTACCACAGCACGTTCATGGTGAATAGCCTCTGCCACCTCGTGGGCAAGCGCCGCTTCAGCACCGACGACCACTCGCGCAACAACTGGTTCGTGGCGATCCTCACGCTCGGCGAGGGGTGGCACAACAACCACCACCACTACCCGAGTAGCGCCCGCCAGGGCTTTAAGTGGTACGAGTACGACCTGAGCTATTACATCTTGAAGACGTTGAGCGTGTTTGGGATCGTCTGGGACTTGCGCGAGCCGACGCCACGAGCGCTGGCCGCGAAGCGGAACTAGGCGTCAGAGCTCCGCACGAGAACACGAAAGTACGGAAACGCGAACCGGCCCCAATCGGCGATCCGGTTCGCGTTTCCGTGCTTTCGTGTTCTCGTGATAAAGATTCTGTGTTGTGAGGGGGGCTAGACCGTGCCGCAGGCCGGGCCGGCTACGCCGTCGGTTCCGTCCGTCGCCGGACCTGCTAGAATGGCCCCTTTGCCCCACGCCAGTGAAGAGGCTCAGCCCGATGCAGCCGACGCCTCCGCCGCCCTCGGCCGACACGCCGCTCGACGACCCGTCCTTGTACTTCAACCGCGAACTCAGTTGGCTGCAGTTCAACCGCCGCGTGCTCGAAGAGGCCCAAGACCCCAGCGTGCCCCTGCTCGAACGGCTCAAGTTCCTGGCGATCTTCGCCTCGAACCTCGACGAGTTCTTCATGGTCCGCGTCGGCGGCTTGCAGCAGAAGATTCTCGCCCAGATTACGCGCGGCTCGGGCGGCGATAAGCTGACGCCGCAAGACCAACTCGCGCGCATGGCCGAGGTGGTGCGCGAGCTGGTGGCGGCGCAGTACCAGTGCTGGCGTGAGGAAATCCGCCCCCAACTGGCCGAGCGGGGGCTGTCGCTGCGCGACGAGCCGGAGTTCACTGCCGCCGACCGCGCCGCCGTGCGCGACCTGTTCCGCCGGCAAATCTTCCCCGTGCTCACCCCATTGGCGGTAGACCCTGGGCACCCGTTCCCGCACCTGTCGAACAAGTCGCTGAACATCGCGGTCCAGTTGCGCCGCCCGGACGAGGCCGAGCCGCTGTTCGCGCTCGTGC
>CAXTPM010000604.1:0-3596 GCA_964245865.1 uncultured Fimbriiglobus sp.
CCGCCGGTGAGCATCCGCTCGTTGTCGCCGACCAGCCTGCCGTCGATGTTCACGTCCTTCAGTTGCAGGCTCGGCAGGGTGGCGAGGTACGAGTCGGTGCGGGCGTCGAGCCGGGCCGAGACGATGTCGATGATCTTGACCGAGCCGGACTCCTTGGCGCGGGCCTTGAAGAGTTCCTCCTCGCCGCTCCTGACGGCCCGGTCCCGGAGCTGGCGCTCGACGATCTGCAACCCCTCCTGGATCTCGTCCTCGCTGGTGCTGGCGCAGTAGCGGCCGAGTAGGAACTCGCAGACGTAGGTCGGCACCGGGTACTGGCGGGCGAACCGGCGCACCAAGTCCTTGCGGACGACGTACCCGTCGAACGCGCCGGCGGCGAGCTGGTCGAGCGGGTCGAGTTCCAGTTCCGGCATTTACCCGCCCACCGTGACCGCCGCCCTGGCGGCGACGTTGCCCGCCGGGTCGAGCAGCACCAGCGTCGTCGCCGTGCCCTCCCGGCCGTCGTCCGCGACGGGCAGGGACGCGGCCCCGTCCGGCCCCACGGCCTTGGCCCCCGCCAGCGAGGTCGCCGGGTCCGCCGGCTTGTCGCGTAAGTCCACCGTGTAGCCGGCGAACTCCCCGGCGACCTGGACCCGGCACCGGAGTCCCGACCACTTGACGGACCCGATGGTCGCGGAAGGTGCCGCCGCTTTGCCGGCCCGGATGGTGAACTGGGGGACCACGCACTCCTGCAAGCTGAGTCCCCCGTGGCTGTACTCCTCGCCGGCCAGGAAGCAGTCGATCCCCGGCGGGCAGGCGACCCGCACGTCGCCGGCCCAGAACCACGCGAAGGTCGGCAGTTGGTCCACCGACGCGGTCGACTTCACCACGGCGCACCGCCGCCACCGGGTCGCCGTCAGGTACTTGGGCAACTCGCTCTTGGGGAGTCCCTTCGGCATGAGCAGCCAGCCGTGGTCGGTGACGACGCGGACCTCCTGCCAGCCCGCCGCCAGGAGCGCCTCGACCCGCTGGGCGAGCGAGGCCAGCACCTCCGGGATGCGGCGGGCCATCCCGCTCCCCTCGTTGTGCCCGGTCGCGTCGAGGTTGCCGAACTCGGTCCACGCCCTGCCGGCCGGGTCGCCGACTTCGCCCGCGGCGAGGTACTGCACGCCGTCGTCACTCAGGAGCCTGCGGAAGCGCTCCGTGGTCAGGTCCTTCCCGCCCTCGGCCACGCACGGGCGGAACTCCTCCCCGGCGGCGGTGCCTCTGACCCTCGCGGCCACCGGCGAGACGGCGGGCTTCGCCGTGGGCGTCACGGTCGGCAGCGCCGCGAACTGGTGGCGCGACTGCACGACCCCGAACCGGCCAGAGAGTAGGGCCAGCAGTTTCTGACCCACGTCGTACCGGAGGCCGTCCGCGAACAGGACGCACGCCCCCGCCGCCACGGGGTCGAGGCGCGGCACCTCCCGGCCCGGCAGCGGGGACGCCCTCACGCGCTCTTGGAACAACTCGGCGGCGTCCCGGAGCCAGGGGGCGTAGACGTGGGCCACCGCCGCCTTCACCGCGTCCTGGTCGGCCGGCAGCGCGACGGCGGCGAGCGAGTCCAGCGCGGCGGCGTCTGCCTTCCAGCCGACCTCGGTGTACGCCTTCGCCATGTCCGCCGTCGTTGCCCCGACGAGGGCGGCCGAGGTCGCCTCGGCTAGTTTCGCAAGATACAGCATTGCCCCGGCGAGCGGGCTGCGGTTCAGCCTCGCCCACACCCACTCGCGCCGCTGGCCGTGCTGCTCTTCCAGGCGCAGTAAACTCTTGCGGGCACTCGACGCCGGTTCGGTTACCAGTTCGAGCAGCTCTTTTCGGAGTGCTTCCTCCTCGGCGTCGTTGTCCTGCGGCCAGTACTCCTCGACATCGCCGAACAGGACGCCGCCCTTCGGCGCCGGCTTGGCCCGCCGCAGCAGTTCCGCCAGGCCCGCGTACCGGGCCGGGGAGGCGGCGAACCGTTTCCACACTGTCTTCCACGCCGCCTTCGGTTGCGTGCCGAGCTTCTCGGCCCCGACCAGCTCGCCGTCTTTCTCCGGGTCGAAGCCGTAGTCCGCGACGCACCGGCTGCGTAGCGCCTCCCACTGCCCGGCCTCCCACCGGCCCCTGACCCCCTTCGGGTCGGCGAGCCAGGTGAGCAGGTCGTCCACGGGGTCGTCGCTGACGAGCGCGTCGAAGTAGGCGCCGTTGAGTTCACCGGCCGACGACTTCGCGCGGAGGTCGGCGACCGGCGCGTCGGCCAGCTTGTCCGCGGCGCGCCGGATCGAACTCGCCGTCGCCTGGTCCTTGGCCACCGACAGGTTCAGCCCGCCCTTTTCCGCCTGGAGGAACGCCGCGACGGTCCAGTCCTTCGCGCTGGCCTGCGACCAGAACACGCCCCGGTATTGCAGTTCGGCCAGCGGCTTCAGTTCCCAAGGGCAGTCTTCGGTCGCCCGCAGCAGGGCACGACTGACGCCGGGGAGGTACAGGATCGGGACGGCCCCCGTCCCCACCGCGGCCTCGGGGATCTTCCCCGCCAGCACGCAGCGCAGCCAGATGGCCGGGCCGGTGCGGGTCGCGGGGTCGTAACTGCCGAGGGCGAAGAAGTGCGGCAGGCTCGCGCGGAACCGGGGCGCGAGCCGTTCCCACTCCCGCTTCTCGTCGGGCCAAAGCACCGCGGCGGGCCGGACGGTGTCGTCGCGGTTGTAGTCGGCCGCCCGCCGGAGCGAGGCCAGGAGCGCGTCGAACAGGGTCAGGGGCTCGGTCACGACTCGGCCGCCCCCGGAACGTGGCCAATGAGTGGCGCCAGGAGTTTGCGCACCTCGTCTAGATACTGGGCGAGACCGTTTCCGGCTCCGCGCTCTCGCAACCGGGCCAGCGGCGTGGCGGCCCAGCACCAGCGCTCGCGCTCGGCGTCGCCTCCGGTCAGCGCCCTCAACACGCGTTTCGGGCTGCGCCGGGCGGCGTTGTTCCCGCCCGCCGTCAGGTCGTGGCTCCGCTCGCGGGGATTAAACCCCAGAATTTGTCGTTCGGCGTCGAGACGCGTCTGCTCCGCTTCGTTTTGCGGCTCGAAACCCGAGATGACCCATGCCTCGCGTTCGGTGATCGCCAGCCCGACGACGATAACAAGCTCCTCGTGGTCCTCCCGGCGTGCCTGCTCCAAGCCTTCGCGCCGATCCGCTATGTTGTCCTGGTCGCGGATCAGCACGACGGCTTCCAACTCTGGAACTGTCGCACGCAAGTATCTCAGCGCCCGGCGTGCTGCCCGCGCGTCGAACAACCCAGCTTCTCCGTCGAAGTGCCCTTCCGCTTCGATGCCCACTGCCCCGGCCAGTTTGCGCACTCCCGTCCACGTCAGTCGCTCACCTGACATCTCGATCACCCACTCGCGCAGGTGGGCCACTTGCTCCTCGTCCAGCCAATCGACCGCCTCGACGAGGGCGCGATCCGCCAACTCCGTCGCGGTCCTGTGGTCGGCGGGGGCTTCGGCGACCACGGCGAAACGGCGGCTCATTTCGCTACCGCCTCTGCTTCAACCACCCACTTTTCTCCGAACAGGCTCCACATCTCGCCGGGGTGGAACTCGTCCTTCCACTTGTCGAACT
>CAXTPM010000605.1:0-3591 GCA_964245865.1 uncultured Fimbriiglobus sp.
GGGGCGACCATCACCGGGGGGTACACCGCCCCGGCGGGGTCGGCGTTCACGCTGCAAGTGTACCTGCGCCAGACGGCCGGTTCGACCGACGTGCTGGCGCAGCAGGGCGGGCTGTTCGGGGGCGGCGTGCGGGCGACCTACGGTGGCCCCCCGGCCGTCGGCACGCCGGTCGGCACCCCCGGCGTTATCGCGGTCACTTCGGTCGGCGACGTGCGCTTCAACCCGCTCTTCGACGACACCGTCAGTTCCAACCAGGGGCGCTTCGCCAGCGCCGTTTACGCCCAGTTCACCGCGTCGGTTACCGCGACGCCCGGCAACCCGCCCGGCAGCACGGGCGTCCTGCCGGTGGGCGGGCGGACCCTGCTGGGCGAGTTCACGTTCCAGACGCAGGGGGCGGCCGGGCAGACGACCAACCTGACCGCCGAGACCGCGCGCAACAACGTGACTCAGGGGAACTTCAACGACACGATCACGTTCCAGAACTTTTTCGTGCTCGACCCGCGGATCGCCAACGCGAGTCTATTGATTACCGTCGCCCCCGTGCCGGAGCCGGCGGGCCTAGTCGCGCTCGGCGCGGCCGGGCTGTGGTGGCGCCGCCGGGCGGCGCGGGTCCGCGCTTAGTCGCCGGCGCCGAGTGCCGCCGCCACGGCGTCCCGCGCCGCCAGCAGTCCGGCGTCGGCGTTGCCCCACACCACCAGGCGCACCGAGTCGCCCGCGCGCCGGAGCGTGACCATCCCGGCCGCGAGTCCGAGGCGGATTTCGGCGCAGTCGGGTTCCGGGACTTCGCCGGGGAACGCGGGGAGGCCATCGACCATTTTCACCGGCGCGTCGATGCCGGCGGCGGCAAGCCGCGCGAGCAGCACCGGCCAGCCGGGCCACGAATCGAGGGCGACGGCGAGTTCGAGTCCCACGGAGCGCTTTCGGTTAAAGACAACGGCATATCATCCTAGCGTGCACGGGGTTGTAACCCCCGCGCACGCCGGCGGCGTGAGGTTTACTTGTCGGTCCCGGACTTCTTCTTGTAAATCTCTTCGAGCTTCTTCTTCTGGGCCGGGTCGAGGATTTCGTTGCGCTCCTTGGCGAGCTTGGCCTTCATCTCTTTAATCTGCGCTTCGAGCTTGTCGATCTCGCCGGCGTACTTGGCGTTGAGCTTGTAGACCTTCGCCTTCTGCTCGTCGGAGAGGCCGAGTTGTTTCCAGTAGGTCGGCAGTTGGCCCTTGTCGCCCTTCTCAGGGGCGTCTTTACTGGAGTCCTTCTCCTTCGGCTCGGGCGCTTCCTTCTTGCCGCCCTTCTCCTGGGCGAAGGAGTCGGGCGCGTGGGCGGCGAGGGCGAAACCGGCGAACAGGAGCGACAGTTGGGCGAGTCGGCGCATCGGGCGGAACCTCACACAAAGCGGGAGTGCGAATCGGGCCTAGTGCCGGGTTACGGGGCGGCGCGGAACTCGGCCAGGGGGCGCGGCTTGCGTTCACCCGGATTTCACGGATCGGCGGCGGAATGCTGATCCTCGCCGTCCACATCGGCGACGGCGTGCTGCCCTACTGGCCGCTGCCGGCGCTCGGGTTCGCCGGCGCGGCGCTGCTGCTCGGGGCGGCGCTGCGCGGCGTGGACGACCGGCAGGTCGGCCGGCTGGGACTGGTGAGTGCCGCGCTGTTCGTCGCCTCGCAGTTCCACTTCCGGCTCCCTGGCGCGGGGTCGGTGCATCTGCTCCTCAACGGCGTGGCCGGCGCGACCCTGGGCCGCGCGGCCCCCGCGGCGGTGGCGGTCGCCCTGGCCCTGCAGGCGCTCTTGCTCGGCCACGGCGGCGTCACGACGCTGGGGCTGAACGTGTGCATCTACGCCCTGCCGGCCTGGCTCGCCGGCGCGCTGTGGCCGTTCGTCCCGGCCGGCGGGCGGGTGCGGGCGCGGCTGGCGGGGTTCGCCCTCGGCTCGCTCGCGGCCCTGCTCACGGTCCTCCTGAGCGCCGGGGCGGTGTGGTTCGGCGCGGACGACCACTTGCGGCGGGCGGCGCCGCTCGTTGTGCTGGCCAACCTGCCGGTGGTCGTGATCGAGGGGTTCGCCGTCGCCGCGCTCGTCGGCCCGCTCTCGGCGGTCAGGCCGGCGCTTCGGGGAAGACTTCCTCGAACGGAACCTCCCACTGGCCCAGCCCCACCCGCACCGTGACGGTGTTCTTGAGCGAGTTCACGCGCACCACTTTCCCCGTGGAGTCGAACCGGCTGACGCGCACCGTGTCGTTGGGCTGCAAGCGCAAACGCTTCTCGGTGAGTTCGGCCTGCCTCTCGGCGTCGCGCTCGAACTGCGCGGTCTTCTCCTCGTACTCGTCCTTCTCGCGCTCGGCCTCGTGCCGCGCGGCGAGCGCCTCGGAGCGGGCCTTCTCGGCCTCCTCGCGCAACTCCTGCAGGCGCGTGATCTCCGGCAGTTTGCCGCGCTTCTTGCGCAGGTAGCGGCTGGCGCGCTTCAAGAGCGGCAGCGGCATGTTTAGCCGGCGGGCGATCTTGAGCGCGTTCGAGGCGCCGAACTGTCCGATAAACAACTGGTACGTCGGGCGCAGCGTCTCGATGTCGAACTCGACCGCGCCGTTCTCCGCGCGGTCGTTGTTGAACGCGTACGTTTTGAGGTCGCCGAGGTGCGTGGTCACGATCGCCCGGCAGCGCTTCTCGTCGAGGTCGTCCAGAATGGCCCGGCCGAGTGCCGCTCCCTCAGTGGGATCGGTGCCGCTGCCGAGTTCGTCGAGCAGCACCAGACTGTTCGCGTCGGCCTTTTCGAGGATGTGGACAATGCGAGTAATGTGGCTGCTGAAGGTGCTGAGCGACTGCACCAGGCTCTGCTCGTCGCCGATGTCGGCGTAGACGTTGTTGAAAATCGGCAGGACGCTCCCCTCCCCCGCCGGGACGTGCAGCCCCGACTGGGCCATCACCGCGAGCAGTCCGGTGGTTTTAAGCGTGACGGTTTTGCCGCCCGTGTTGGGGCCGGTGATAATCAGCATGTTGAAGCCGACCCCGAGGCGGACTTCGATCGGCACGACTTGCTTCGGCCCGGATGCGTCGGTCTGGGTGCGGAACAGGTGCATCAGAATCGGGTGCCGCGCCCCGCGCAGCCAGAGCCGCCCCTCGCGGTTGAGCTGCGGCTCGGCCATTTGATAATCTCGACTGTACCTCGCCTTCGCCGTCAGGAAGTCGAGCCGGGCAATGACATCGAGCGCGAACAAGAGTTGCCGGGAGACGCGGGAGACTTCTTGCGAGAGGCGCCGTAGGACGCGCTTCACCGCCCGGTCCTCCTCGGCCTTGATGGTCACGCGCTCGGCCGAGAGGTTCGCAATCGCGGCCGGCTCGACGAACACGGTTTCGCCCGTGGAACTCACCCGGTGCACCACGCCGGGGATTTTGTGCCGGTGGTTGACCGCGACCGGTAGAACGTAGTGGTCGCCGTTGACCGTGGCGTTGGGGTAGCTGAGGATTTTGCGCAACTCGGGGTCGCGCAGCAGGCGCTTGACCTCGTTCTTGACGCGCTCGTCGAGTTCGTAAAGTTTCTGCCGGGCGAGTGCCAGGTCGCGGCTGGCCGAGTCGAGGACGTGCCCCCGGCCGTCGATGCACC
>CAXTPM010000606.1:0-3584 GCA_964245865.1 uncultured Fimbriiglobus sp.
GTCGGCCCCGCGTAGCTGAGCACGGGTTTCGGGGCCGAGGTGGTTGGCATCGGTGAGGTAGCAGAAGTTGCCGATGCGGAAGCCCAGCACGTTGAACTTGCCGTGGATCAGGGGAACGGGCGTGACGCGCTCGCCGAGGACGGTGAACGGCACGCTCGGGGTGATTCGCTCGAAACTCAGCTTCGGCACCACCCCGGCGGGGAGCGCGAGACTGGTGCCGCTGAACGCGTAGCCGAAGGTGCGGCGCACCACGCCCTCGACCTCCTCGGTGCAGTACAGAGGCAAGGCGTGGCCCAGGCGGCGGGGGAACAGCCGGGCGTCGTCCAGGCCGAACAAGTGGTCCGCGTGGTAGTGCGTGTACAGCACCGCGTGCACCAGCGGAATCTTCTCGCGCAAGAGCTGAATGCGCATCTCGGGGCCGGTATCGACCAGAATCCGCCCGGCGGGGACTTCGAGCACCACCGAACTGCGCGTGCGGTTGTTCTTGGGGTCGGTCGAGGTGCAGACGGCGCAGTCGCACCCCACCACCGGCACCCCCACCGAGGTGCCGCAGCCGAGGACGACGAGGGTGCGGGAGGTTGTCATTGGAGAATGGTAGATGGCCGGGGGCGGCGAAGCAACCTCACCCCCCGGCCCCCTCTCCCTTTGACGGGAGAGGGGGCCGGGGGGTGAGGTCTCTTAACTCGGCAGCCGGCTCACGTCCGGCCTCCCGCCCCGCTCCACCACCGGGCCAGTGCTACGCGGCGTGGCGGGCAGATCGACGGCGGTCGGGCCGTGGTCGCGCGGGGTGTCGAGGTGAACCTGGGAGTAGCCCCCGCTCGCGGCGAAGTACAGGAACAGCAGCAGGAAGCCAACCACTAGCGCGGCCGGCACGATCGCGGTGTAGAGCAGCGCTTTCTTGGAGCCGACGATCTCCGCCCGGCTCACCACCGGCACGTCGGCCTCGGCGTTCGGCAAGCCCTGGGAGCGCCACCACTCCAGCCGGCCGCGCAGCGCCGCGTCGAGCTTCGGCTCCACGGGTTTGCCGGCCGCGAGTTCCTTGTCCAGCACGGCGACCTCCCTCTCGAGTGGCAACTTGTCGTTCGGGACGTTGCCGGAGTAATAGCTCAGTAGCACCGCGATCTTGGCGTTGTCGAGGCCCGCCACCTTGGGCGCGGTCTCCGGCGCGAGCGAAGTCACCACCGGGAAGCCGGTCTCGGCGGCGTTGCCCTTCTCATCGACCGCCTGGTAGCGCTTGTAGGTCTCCGGCGACTCGGCCTTGATATTTTCGACGGCGAAGTAGTCCTGCTTGTACCCGATACCAGGCCCGCCGATCACGCCTGCCGCCATCATCCCGACGCCGCCCGAGATGCCGAGCGCCAGTGCCCCGCCGCGCGGAAAGCGCTCAGAGATCACGCCGAGAAGTGTGGGCCAGTAGAAAGTCTTGCCGAGGCCGTAGATGGTCACCGCGCCGAGCCAGTAGTAAATCTCCGTGCCCCTGCCGCCGGTGAACAAATCGCCGCCCATCAAGTACAGGCCCACCGTACCGCAGACCGCCGCGACGATCAACAGGCCGATGGGGTTGATGCGGTGCACGATGGGGCCGGCGAAGAAGCGCAGGGTCGCCATCAAAATGTTGGTCCAGATGAACGCGATGTCCGAGTTGGTCTGGGACTTCAGCACTTTGCCGCCGATGTTGTTGATCCAGCTATCGGTGCCGAGTTCGACGTACCCCACCAAGGCGTGCATGACGTACAGGAACGCGATCAGCACGCTCCCGAACGCGAAGCCGCTCGCGGCGAAGTACGCCAGCCAAATCGCCCCGGCGATCGCCCACCCCGCCCACGGCAGGTCGATCCCGAGTTGGGCTTTCAGCAAGTCCGGCACAAACGCCGTCGCCACGAGGCCGATGAGCGCCGCGGCGACCGCGAAGCCGATGCCGCCGACCACGCCCATCGACTCGCTCATGGGTACGCCCGACTGGCTGGCTTCGGATCGCGGGAAGGTACGGTTGAACATCAGGAAACCGTAGATGAAGACCGGCACCAGGAAGATGCCGTACTTCAGTTGCCAGCTCACGGGGGTGCCGGAGTTGTTGAAGCCGATGCTAATCAGCACCCCCAGCACCAGCCCGATCGGCCAGCCGGCGTGGAGCATGTTCAGGTAGTGCGTCTTGTTGCGCGGGAACAGCGTCGCGGTCAGCGGGTTGATGACCGCCTCGCAAGTCCCGTTGCCGAAGCTGAACAGGTACGACCCGGCGGTGAGGCAATAGAACGCCGCCTCCTTGCCGAAGCGGGCGTAGACGAACGGCGCGGCGAAGATCACAACCGCGCTCGAGAGGTGCAACAGGAACGCGACCAGCATCAGCCGGCCGTAGCCGAAGAGGTCGGTGAAGAAGCTAAAAAAGATGATCGCCAGCCCGAACCCCGCGAGTCCGCCGCCGGTAATCGAGCCGAGTTCGGCCTGGGTGAAGCCGTACTCGCGGCCCCAGTCGCCGAGAACGAGTGAGCGCACCGAGAAGCCGATGCCGGCCGCGACCAGGGTGAGGAAGCTCGCCCAGAACAGGATCAGGTCGCTGGTACTCGTCGCGGGTCCGGTGCGGGTCGGCGGCGGGGGGGCTGCGGTGGCCATGAAGGCTCCAGAATCGCGTGGGGAGGGGGTTCGACGGGAGACTAGCGGCGATGATACCGGCCGGGGCGGGCGCCCGTCCACCAAAAAGCCGGGGCACGCCGCGAGCAACCACCCCTGGGTGCGGGCGCGCGGGTGGGGTGGGTCGCGCCGGTCGCGCGCCCGCGCCCCCCGTCTGTTTACCGACGCGCTGCCACTTCGCGGTCAAGTTCCAGGCTCGGGCGCGTCGAATGGGATGACGGAGCACTGCACCCCGCCGGACCCGCCATGCCCCACACCCCCGCCCCGAGCGAACTGAGCGTCCTGGCACTCGTGAAGGGGCCGGAGCGCTTCGTGTTCGTCTACGATGCCCTCAGCGCCGGCGAAGCCCTCAACGCCATCCGCGACAGCGCGGCGAACCCCGCGCTGAAGCTCAACTGGTCCGACGCCGCTTTGCTCGCCGAGCGCCTCGAAGCGCAAGTGGCTGGCGACGGCGAGCCGGCCGGCCATCACCGGGGGGGGGCGCGGCGATGACCGAGACCGAAGCCCCGATCAACCCCGTCGCCACGAGCGCGCCGCCCGAAACCCTCGAACAGGCGCTCGTGGCGTTCCTGGTTTATTTGAGTATCGAGAAGCACGCCTCGAAGTACACGAACAAGAGCTACCGCGAAGACCTCGCCCAGGCGCTCGACTTCCTGCGCAAGCGCGCGAAGGTGAAAACTCTCGCCCCCGAGCAGTTCGAGACGAAAGCCCTGCGCGCGTTCGTCTCGTGGCTCGGCAAGCAGGGCTACTCGAAGGCCACCGTCGCCCGGCGGCTGGCGTCGCTGCGCAGCTTCGGCAAGTTCATGACCCGCCAGGGGATCATCGCCGACAACGCTGCACTCGTGCTGCGCGGCCCGAAGCAGGACCGCATCCTGCCGCACGTGCTGGGGCTGGCCGACCTCAAAAAACTCCTCGACGCCCCACCCCTGACGCAGCCGCTGGGCAGGCGCGACCGC
>CAXTPM010000607.1:0-3580 GCA_964245865.1 uncultured Fimbriiglobus sp.
ATGTAGAGCGAGCGCCCGCCGCCGTAGGTTTCGGGCAAAATCGGCTGCGACTTCGCCACGTGATATATGACGTAAACCCACAGGAAACCGGCTATCAGCATCAATACACGCGGCAGCGACACCTCGAACAGTCCGAGCAGGCTCGTGGCGAAGAAGATAAACAGTGCGCCCAGGAATAGATTCATCCACTCGTGGACGCTGAGCGCCTGAAACGTTGCCAGTAAAAATGCCGCCGCGCTGCCGAGGACCACGACAATGGTGAGGCTGTACACCGCCGCGAGTCGGACCATCGCCCCGGTCGATTGGTTCGACTGCTTCAGGAACAGGCTGATCGTGATCGGGATCATCGGGAAGACGCACGGCGTGGCGAGCGAGACGAAGCCCCAGAACACCGCCGCGGCCAACAGGCCCGCGAGACTCGCCGCCGCGACCGTGGCCGGCTTCTGCCCGGCCATCGACGCGATGAGTGTGTCGATTTGGGCGCGGTACGCCTCGATACTCTCGGGCGGAACGGCTCCCCCTGTGGCGGACTTGGCGGGAGCCGGCGGCGCGACTTCGGCGGACTTCGCCGGGGGCGCGGCGACCCCGACCGGGGCGATGGCGGCGCCGGGCTTCGGCGCGACCACTTCGAGTTCGGGCTTCGGGTAGGCCTTCGCCGGCACCGGCGTGCACCGGTCGGCGTTGCAGATTTGCAGTTGCGACCCGGCGAAACTCAGCGCCTGCTTCCCCGGCTTGGCGTCGGCCCTCACGCGCGCGGGGATGGCCCACGTCACGGCTTTGGTGTAGTGGCGGTTCGGCACGAGCGGGTCTTCGCGCGGCAACTCCTCGTAGCCCGGCGGATCGACCACCTCGCCGTCGAGTTCTAGGGGGCCGGCCGCGCCGAGCTTGAGGACCGATGGCGCGGCCACGCCACTCGTGGGGTAGGTGTAGCAGCCCGGATTCGGCTTGATGGTGAAGCGCACCGTCACCGCCTCGCCCGGCGCCGCCGACTTCGGCTCGACGGTGGCCGTCACCTCGCCGACATCGGCCAGCCCGCCGCCGAGCGCCACCGCCGAGATCAGCCACGCCACCACCAGAGCCGACGCGAACCGGGTCATCGGGAGTCCCCTACTTGCCTTCGAGCGCCTTGGCCACTTCCGCCGCATACGCCGGCTCGACCGCCACCGCCGGCCCGGCTAGTACCGTGAGTTTCGCCTTCACCACCAGGGCTTTGGGCGGGTAGCAGTTGTTGGCGTCGCACACGGTGAACTTCACGCCGCTCACCGCCACGGCCAGTTCGCCCGGCTTCGCCTTGGGGCTGACGACGAACTTCCGCTCCCACACGACTTCGCCGGTGTAGGTGCGCAACTCCTTGATGCCCAACTCCGGCTCGGCCTTGACCGCAAAGCCCTCGGGGTCGCTCAACTTGCCGACGAAAATGGCGTTGCCGGTAGCGGGAAACGGAATCTGGCTGACCATCCCGGCGGCGGCTTTCTCGGGCTGCTTCGTGGGGTAGGTCGTGTGCCCTGGGGTGAGTTTCAGCTTGAGTTTCAGCGTCACGGTTTGGCCCGGCTTGGCCTCCGGTGGGTCGCAGGTGGCCGAGAGTTCACTGACCGCGCGGCCGAACCACTCGGGCAGCGGCTTGCCGTCCGCCGTGGCGGGCGCGGGGGGGGCGAGGAGCAGGAGGAGGCAGACGAGCATGACAGGAGTCTCGGGGGCGGACCCGCCGTCGCGGACGGCGGGCTTTCGGGGGCGTTCCTTCTGGGTTTTCGCTGACCAGTGACCACCAACCACTACTTCTTCGGGGCTTCCCACTCCTTCTGCGCCGGCGGCGGCGTCAGCCCGTCGAGCGTGAGCGTCTTGACTTCCAGCATCTTGAGGTTCACCGTGCGGACCCGGCTGGCGTTGGTGTCGGCCACGTAGGCCGTATCACCTGCCACGCTGATGCCCGCCGGCTCGCTGAACGCCGGGCCATCGGTCGCCTTCACCGCCAATGTGCGGCACTCGCGCGTCTGGGGGTTGAGCAGTTTCAGCTTGCTGTTGTAGGTGTCGGCGACCACCAGTTGGCCGTTCCAGAGGGCGACGCCGAGGGCGTGCTGGAGCCGCACCGCGTTGCCGACGCCATCGGCATCGCCGAACTCGAACAGCCCCTCGCCCACAACCGTGCCGACGGTGCCGGTGCCGTTCACCGCGAGCCGGCGCACCGCACTCACCTCGCTGTCGGCGACGTAGAGCGTCTGGCCGTCGCTCGCCAGGCCCGACGGCTGGGCGAAGTTGGCGACTTGCAGCGGCCCGTCTACGATGTTCTCGCGCCCCGACCCGGCGAACGGGCCGATGAGTTTCGTGTCGAGGTCCATCCGCCAAATCTGGTGGTGCCCGGCCATCGCGATGAACAGTTGCCGCCCCACCTTCAGCAAGTCCCACGGGCTGTTCAGCCCCGTGGCGGTGCCCGCGCCGGGCGCGGACAGCATGCGCGTCTCTTGGGTCTGCGCCCCCGTGCCGGCCACTGTCGAAACGGTGAGGGCTTTCAGATCGACGGCGCGGATCACGTGGTTCTTACGGTCGGCCACGTAGAGCGTGTCGCCGTCGAGGGCCAATCCCTGCGGGTCGTCGAACTTCGCCTGCGCCGCCGGGCCGTCGGCGTACCCTGGGGCGCCGGCGCCGATCACGTGCTTGACTTTGCCAGCGAGGTCGGCCACGACGACCCGGTGGTGCGTGCTGTCGCTCACCACCAGGCGGTTCGACGCCGCGTCGGCCAGAATCTTACCGGGGAAGAACAGGGGCGTGTCGGCGGTCTCGCGGTAGCGCACCAGGTCGAAGCGCGTCGGCGTGCGGTTCATCACCTTCTTGGCGTCCGCGTCGGCGACCAGCTTCGCAATCGTCTTGTCGAGCAGTTCGTAGTTCCCCTCGCCCTGCACCTGGCCCACCAGGTTGCCCTCGGGGTCGATTACCACCACCGTGGGCCACGAGCGCACGCCGTAGCGGTCCCAGATGGCGTGCTCGGCGTCGTTGACCACGGGGTGCGCGAGTTCGTAGCGCAGCACGGCCTGTTTGATCGACTTGGTGTCTTTTTCGTTCTCGAACTTCGCCGAGTGCACGCCGATGACGACCAGTTCGTTGGGGTACTTCTTTTCAAGCTTCGCCAGGTCCGGCATGATGTGGATGCAGTTGATGCAGCAGAGCGTCCAGAAGTCGAGGACGACCACCTTACCCTTGAGGTCGCTCAGCTTGAGCGGCCCGGCGGTGTTGATCCACGCCACCCCGCCCGAGAGGTCCGGCGCGGGGTTGGCCGGCACCTGGGCGGCGGGGGCCGAGGCCACGGCGGCGAGGTTGGGCACCCTCGGCTTCGCGGCGGTGGTGGCGGCGAAGCCGACGACCGACCCGACCAGCGCGGCGACCGCCAGGGGGGCGGCGTTGCGGGCGATCCAACTGGGGCGGCTGTCCGTCATGCGTCGGCTCCGTTGGGCGGCTGTCGGTGAGGGTATCGTAGGGAGTCGGGCAGCGAGAGTGCAGCGCCGGCCCCCACGCGGTAAACTAGACTACCGCCGCCCGCCCGAAACCTTGCCCGGACTCCCGCCATGCCGCGCGCCCTCCTCGCCGC
>CAXTPM010000608.1:0-3553 GCA_964245865.1 uncultured Fimbriiglobus sp.
AGTCCGTAGCGGTCGCGGAAGCGCGCGGCGAAGTCGGCGGGCTTGCTCGTCTCGCCCCAGTTGCGCCAGGCGTTCTCGTAGGCGCCCTCGGGCCAGAACGCGGGGATGAACGCGGTCTGCGTCAGCGCCTGCTTGCCGCGCGCGGGGTCGGGGGCGGCGGGGCCACTCGGCGACGGGACGCTGAGCGCGAAGCCGGCGGTGGCGACGAGCAGCAGGGCGGCGGTGGGGAGTCGGCGGATCATGCGGCGCGGCCCAGGGTCGGGTGCGGGGTGGGGCGATGCATTGTAACCGCAAGGGGCGGGGGGATGTGACGGGGATTTTGCGGCGCCGTTAGTGCATCGGCCCCGGCGGCGACCCGCCCTCACTTCGCCGTTGATTCCCCGCCGCCGCCGTGCTATCCGCCGACGTGAGCGCACACCCTGGGCGGACGCAGCGAGGCCGAACTTGACCGGGCGGACCATCGGCACTCGACTGCGGCGCGCCACCCTGGCGACCGCCCTCGCCACGGCCGGCGGGTGCGCCTCGGCCCCGGCGCGCGACTCGGCCCCCGACGCGCAACTCGTGCGTCCGGGCGAGGTTCGGCCGGCGGAGGGCGGGTTCGCGGTAGCGCGGCTGCCGCGCGTTCCCGGTACGCGGCTCGACTCGGCGACGGGGGCCGTGGCCCCGCCCCCCGCGCCCCCCCCGACGTTGGCGCCCGACCGGCCCCAACCCGTGCCCGTCCCGCCGATGCCGATCAGCACCCAGCCGCCCGCGCCGCCGGAGCCGCCGCTGGTGGTCGCGGTGCGCGAGACCCTCGCCGGCCGGCCCGACGCGGCCGAGTCCGCCCTGAAGTCGCTCCCGCCCGCCAACCAGGTGCTCGCCCGGCCCCTCCTGGCCGCCCTCGCCGCGGGCGCGTCGGCCGACCTCGCCCGGCCCAAGGCGCGCGAGATGCACCGGCTCGAACAGGAACTCGACGCCGCGCAGTCGTTCGTGGCGCAGCGCTCGCCGCTGAAGATCGTCGAGTGCGTGCTCGCCAGCCAGATCGACGGCCTGTCGTGCTACCGGCCGCTGCCCGAGGGGCGGGCCTACGCCCCAGGGGAAATCGCCGAGGTTTACCTCGAAGTCCGCCACGCCCAGGCGCAACTCGTCGGCCCCGAGTACGCGGTTGACTTGCGCTACAGCCTGCGATATGCCGACGCGCGCGGGCAGGCCGTGCCGGTGGAGTCCGACGGCCAGTCGCACCGCGAACTCACCGGGAGCCACCGCCCCCCGCCGACGCGCACACCCCAGGACCGCGCGCACGCCCCCCTGCGCGTGCCGGTGCCCCGCGCCCCCGGCGACTACCTGCTGACCGTCGAGGTGCGCGACGGCAACCTCCCGAGCAGTCAACTGCTGGTGGCGAGCAAAACCCTGAGCGTGCGCGTCGCGGCGAGGTGAAGTCGTAAGATTTTTCTCCTCCCGCCCCCGCGGCGGGAAATCCTCTCACGCGACCCCCGAGCGAGCCATGAGCCAATTGAAGGCCGAGCAGATCACCTACCACCCCGGTACCGTCACCCGCGCCGAGCGGGCCGCGTGCCTGAAGCAGTCCGGCTGCACGGTGTGGTTCACGGGGCTATCCGGGTCCGGCAAATCGACCCTGGCCGTCGCGGTCGAGCAAGTCTTGATCCAGATGGGCCACGCCGCGTACACCCTCGACGGCGACAACGTCCGCTTCGGGCTGAACGCCGGGGCGAAAATCCTCGCCGAGAAGCGCGGCTACTCGCCGGACTCGGCGCAGCGGTTCGGCCTAGGGTTCAGCGCCGCCGACCGCGAGGAGAACATCCGCCGGATCGGCGAGGTCGCGCGCCTGTTCGCCGATGCCAGCGTGATCGCACTCACCAGCTTCATCAGCCCGTACCGCGCCGACCGCGACAAGTGCCGGGCGATCCACGACGCGAGCGCCGGCGGGGCGCTGCCGTTCGTCGAGGTGTACGTCAACACCCCGATCGAGACCTGCGAGGCGCGCGACCCCAAGGGGCTTTACACCCAGGCCCGCGCGGCCGTCGCGGCCGGCAAGGGGATGGGTTTCACCGGTGTGGATGACCCCTACGAGCCGCCGACCAGCCCCGAGCTGACGTTCGACGCGAGCACCCAGTCGGTGGAAGAAGGCGTGGCGCTGGTGGTGAACTATCTGCGCGGGCGGGGTCTCGTGAGGTAGGTAGCCGTCGCGGGCCGGTACAATAGCCGCCCCGCCGACGCCACCCCGGAGAACCGCCGATGCCCCGCGTTCGCCTGAGTTGCGACTTGTTGGAGGCCCGCGCCGTGCCCGCCGCGCTGTTTGCGACCGGCGCCGGCGCCGGGGGCGGGCCGCACGTGAAGGTGTTCGAGGCCGCGCCCGCCCGCGAGCGCTTCAACTTCCTGGCCTACGACCCGGCGTTCACCGGCGGCGTGCACGTGGCGGTCGGGGACGTGACCGGCGACGGCCAGCCCGACATCGTGACCGCGCCGGGGGAGGGCGGCGGGCCGCACATCAAAATCTTCGACGGCGTTACGGGCCTCTTGGTGCGGCAGTTCCTCGCCTACGACCCGGCGTTCCGGGGCGGGGCCAACGTTGCGGTCGCCGACGTGACCGGCGACGGGCGCGGCGACATCATCACCGGGCCTGGGGTCGGCGGCGGGCCGCACGTGAAAGTGTTCGACGGCGCGACCGGAGAGGCGGTGAAAAGCTTCCTGGCGTTCCCGCGCGACCCCGGCATGACCGACGCGGCGTACTTCAGTGGCGTCACCGTGGCCGGGGGCGACTCGACCGGCGACGGCAAGGCCGACCTCGGCGTCGGCATCGGCCCTGGACGCGACTCCGAGGTCCGGGAGTTCGACGGCGCGACCGGCGAGCGCCTCTTTTCCTTCAGGCCGGCCTACGGCAGCTACTTGGGCGGCGTGTTCGTGGCGATGGCCGACGTGGACGGCGACGGCCGGGCCGACCTCGCGGCATCGCTGGGGGCCAGCCCCCGACCCGACCCCTACAACCCGGCCGTTTCCGTCAACGTGCTCAGCGGCGCGACCGGAGTCGAGCGCGGCGGCGTGTTTCGGGTCTACGATCCTTCGTTCACCGGCGGCGTGCGCGTCGCGTTGGCGGACGTGGACGGCGACGGCAGGACGGACATCGTCACCGCCCCCGGCCCCGGCGGGGGGCCGGAGGTCCGCGCCTTCCGCTATAAGCCTGCCGGGGACGCGCTCCCGCAGCCGATCCTCGACTTCCTCGCCTACGACGGGCGCTTCGCCGGCGGCGTGTTCGTCGGCTAGTCGGAACTGCCTTCGCGCTAGTCTTGGCGGATGCGCCGGTTGCGCCGCTTCGCGCGGCCCGCCCGGCAAGCTGGGCGGGCGGGGAAAACTGGCGTCGGGGTCGGCCCCGTTTTACCAATCACTGTAGTTTCGCGGATCGGAGCGACCGCGCGCGACTTTCCGCCGCCGGGTAAGATTCCCTCAAGTCGCGGGGCGACTCGGCGTTGACCGCGTTCTAGACCGAGCTTACAGTTGCACCGCGTTCGGCGGAACGAGAGCACTCCACCAACCCGGCCGGCCCCTCCCCACTCAG
>CAXTPM010000609.1:0-3550 GCA_964245865.1 uncultured Fimbriiglobus sp.
GTGGGGCGCGGGCCGGCGGTCGTGCGGTCGCTCATATTAGCCTCGGCCTCGGGGCACGCCATCTACTGCGCCGGCGAGGGCGGGCGCGTCCGTGGATTTCGGATTTCCGAGCGGGGGGCGTCAGCCCTCCGAGCGAGTCGATTGCTTACAGCTTGCTATAAGTGATTGACAGGCTCGGAGGGTTCACACCCCCCTTTCAGAAGACGAAACGCCCGAGGCGCCCGCCATGCAACCGCCGCCGAACCTGCCGCGCCTGCCGCCGCGCGACCCCGCCGGGCACAAGGGCACCTACGGCCGCGTGCTGGTGGTGGCCGGGAGCGCCGACTACTCCGGCGCGGCCGTCCTGTGCGGCACGGCGGCACTCCGCAGCGGCGCGGGGCTAGTCCAGGTCGCCACGCCGGCGTCAGTTCGGGCGACCGTGGCGGTGGGGAACCCGTCGTACACCACCTTCGCGCTCCCCGAGCCGATGGCCGACGCCCCCGCCTGCCTGCCGGACTTGCTGAAGTCGCACGACGCCTTCGCGGTCGGCCCCGGCCTCGGCCGGCTTCCGGGCACCGCCGAGTTCGTCCGCGCGATCCTACACGGGGTCGGCAGCCGCCCGCTGGTGCTCGACGCCGACGGCCTCCTGGCGCTCGCCGACTTCGACTGGCCCGAGTCGCGCGGCAACTGGGTGCTCACGCCGCACCCCGGCGAGTTCGCCCGCCTGCTCGGCGTGGGCACCGCCGACGTGCAGGCGAACCGCGAGACACTGGCGAGGGAGTACGCCGCGCGGCACGGCGTGGTGGTGCTGCTGAAGGGGCACGGTACGGTGATTACCGACGGCACGCGCCTACTGGTGAACTCCAGCGGCAACCCCGGCATGGCCACCGGCGGCAGCGGCGACGTGCTCAGCGGCGTCATCGCGGCGCTCCTGGGCCTGGGGATGAGCGGCACCGACGCGGCGGTACTCGGGGCGTATGCGCACGGCCGCGCGGGCGACCTGGCGGCGGCGGAGTGGGGGCAGACGGCGCTGACCTCGCGCGACTTGCCGGACTACCTGGGGCGCGCGTGGCGGGAGGTGTACGGCCCCGCCCAAGAGACCTGCCCCCCCGGTCCACTCTCCCAGAGGTAGAGGGGGCCGGGGGGGCAGGTCTCTCTTCCCGGCATGCTGAGCGCCCCTCACCCGCCCGGCACGCGCAGCCGCACCGCCGCCGCGTCGGCCAGCACCGCGACCACCTCGCCGGCGTGCGGCCGGGCCACCAGCGCCACGGCCGTCGCGGGTGCGTCGAGGCGCGTCGGCCGGGCCACTTCCTCCAGCGTGCCGGCCGAGGCGCGCAGCCAGTGGACGCGGTTGCGCGCATCGACTGCCGCAATGCACCCGCCACCCGTGAGGCACGCCGCGCGGAACGGCGCGAGGCCGGGCAGCGACGCCTGGCGAACGGTCTCGTCCGGCCGCATCGGCGCGTCCCATTCGCCCCAGTGCAGGACGCCGTTGGCGCCGACGCCGACGACTTCGAGCGCGGAGCGATGCGGCCGGCGCCAGTCGGGCATCGGCGACGAGAGTGGGCTGCCCTCGGGCACGGCCGGCGTCCAGTGCAGGGTGAACTCGCGCGCCGTCTCACTGCCGAAGCCCCGTACCCGCAGCGCACCCGGCACCCACTCCCAACTCAAACCCTGCTGCCAACTCGTCCTCAGTACAGCCGGCGACTCGGTCGTGTCCTTCGAGGTGGACAGGAGGCCGATTCCAAAACTGAGGCGCTTGCCGGTGAGGTCGAGCGACACGCCCTGAGTGCCGTTAGCCGCGAACCCCAGCCACCACGCGCCCCCGGCAGCGCCCGGAACCCGGTATTGGTTCCGGTACTCGAAGCGCTCTCCGGCCGCGGCGAACTGGTGCAGCACCAAGTCGTCGCCGTCGCGCTTCAGCACGTAGACCCGGCCCCCGTCCGACTCGACGGCGAGGCCGACCACGCGCGACGTGCCGGTGCCGCTCACCCACAGCACCCGGCCCGCGTCGGGCTTCCACAGCACCACCGCCGCGTCGGTGGCGACCGCGATGTCGCGCGAGTCCCGCGCGACCGCCACGGCGACCACGCTCCCGGCGGTGAGGCGCTGCGTGGAGTCGGCCACGGCGTCCGGCGCGGGGAGCCGGCGCGTCGAGTAGAAGGCGTCGCGCGCCACCGCCCCGTCCCACGCGCCGAATAAGGTGCCCGCGGCGTTGCGGTCGGCGCCGCCGGCGCGCAGGTGGGCCGCGAATACCCGGCGCGCCCGGTCGTTGAGGTCGTCGCGCATCGCCGGCGGGAGGAAGTCGGCGCCGACGCTTCTGGCGTGGTTGAAGAAGCGCCCGGCGTCGGCGAGGCGGGGCGGGGCGAGGGCGACTTCGGCCTCGGCGAGCAAGTCGGCGGCGGCGACGAGGTCGGCCGCGGCGAGGTGCCGGTCCAGCAGGCGCTCGCCGCACACCGCAGACTCCGGGCCGCCCCCGTCCCATCCGCGCCGGTAGGTGCCGACCGCCGCCGGGTCGCCAAGTTTAGTGCGCAGCAAGTCCCCAGCGGCCACCCACTTCCCCGATTCACTGAGTCGATTGGCGGCGGCGAGGTAGCAGTACGCGGCGCGGTCGGCCAACCCGAGTTTGGCGAGCAGGTCGCCAGCCTCGACGTTCAGGCCGGCACGCACGTACAGCCGCACCGCCTCGTCGCAGTCGCCGGCCTGCTCGAACGCCCGCGCCGCGGCCGGCATGTCGTTCAGCTTGTCGCGGTAGATCAGCGCCGCGTCGCGGAACAAGCCGCCCTTCAGCAGCACCGCCGCAGCGCTGCGCAGGTCGCGCAAGAGCACCCCGTGCAGGTAGGCGGCGCGGCGGGTGTCGCCGCGCCCCACGGCCTCGGTGGCCAGGCGCCGGTACTCGGCGGCGAGGCTAGCCCAGACATCGCCGCCGCCGAGCCACGCCGACGCGACGCCGCCCCCGCCGAGCAGCGACCGCAGCGAGTAGCGCGGGTCGCGCGTGCCGAGGCGCGACCCGACATCGACGCGCGCGGGCGCCGACGGGTCGCCGACCGCGATCGGGGCGCGCTTCAGCGCTTGCTCGACATCGCCGCCTTTGAGCTGCCGCAGCACTTCGCGCAGCGCCGCCTCCTGGTCGCCCAGCACCTTCTCGCTGAGCAGGGGCGCGCGCTCGACGGCACGGCGGATCAAGTCCACGCCGGCCTTGGCCAGCCCCGGCGACCGGGCCAGCGCCCCGAGCCACGCTGCCAGTTTGCCCGCCGCGAACCCGGCCCCGGCCCGAGCGCGGTCGAGCGCCCCGGCACTCGGCGGGCGCGCGCCATCGGGCACCGCACCGGCCGGCCCGCCGGGTTCGCCGCGCCCCGGCAGCGGCTCGCGCCCGTCGGGTTCGCCCTCGCCCAGCATTGTTTCGATGACTACCGGCGTCGGCGGGCGCTCGACCTGCGTCAGCCGATCCGCCAATGGCTCAGGTGCCGGCAGCGGCGCCCAGTCGGCCCGCGCCGCGGCGGGGAGTTTCAGCCAGGCGGACGGCGCGAGTGGAGTATGCGGGTCGAAGGCCAGCGCCGCGCCGCCGGGG
>CAXTPM010000610.1:0-3546 GCA_964245865.1 uncultured Fimbriiglobus sp.
GCCAGTCCTCGTTTTTCCCCGGCCACCGCCCACTACTCCCCGTACCCCAGCACCCGCTCCGGGTCGAGTAGCCGCGCTGAAAGTACGCCGTCGCCCCCGGCCGGCAGCCTCAGGGTGAGCTTGTGCTTGCCTGCCGCGAGCGTCACGGGGTGGCTGCGCTGCTCACTCGAAAGCGCGGTGGCCCGCCCGGCGGCGAGCGGCTTGCCGTCGAGTTCCACGGCGTAATCCCGCGACGCCCCCAGCACCAGTTGCGTCGAGAGCGGCTTAGCGGCGGCGAACTCGAACTCCAGCACCGCCGCCTCCCCGGCGGGCAGGCGGATCAGACCCGTCGCCGGCGCGGCGAGAGGCTTGCCGTTGAGTTGGCCGCGCGCCAGGTACGGGCTGGCCATCAGGTAGTGCACCAGGTCGCGGAACGCCTCCGGCCCCATCGCGGCGGCGAGTCCCTCGGGCATGATCGACTTCTCGACCACTTTGACGGGGCCGTCGAGGTCGTCCTTGGCGATGCGGCGCAGCACGCCGTTCTCGATCTTGAGCGTGATCGACTGCGCGTCCTCCTCGTGCAGAATGCCCTGCTCGACCTTGCCGTCGAGGGTGTTGGCGACGCGCACGAAGTACGGCGCTCCGACCACGCGGTTGGGGTCGATCACGTTGGCCAAAATGTACTCGATGTCGCGCGCCGCGCCGTCGAGCGCCGGCCCGACCACCTGGCCGCGCCCCTCGAACTGGTGGCACTTCGCGCAGTTGGCCTCGAACGCGAGCTTGCCCTTGGCGAAGCTCGCGGAACCCTTGCCGAGTTCGCCGCGCATCGCGTCGATCATCGTCACCATCTCCGCAGGGCTACTGCGCGACTTGCCCCAGGCACTGTCGATGAGGGCGTTCAGCTCGGCGTCCTTGAACGCCTGCATTTTGATGACCGTGTTGTCGGTCACGGCCGCGCGATCGACGGTGCCGGCCTTCATGGCACCCAGCAGGGTCTTCGCCCAGTCCTTGCGCCCGGCGAACACCGGCACGAGTTCGGCCCGCACGGCGGCGGGGAGGCGCTTCCAGTCGGCGACTAGCTGCTGGGCGACGGCGGCGGTGCCGACGGACGCCAGGCCGCGGGCGGCTTCGACGCGCACCGCGTCGGGGCCACTCTGGCCGACGAGTTTGCCGAGCAGGTCCGCCGAGCCGTCTGGCTTGAGCGCCGCGATTCGGCGCACGGCCTCGACGCGGGCTTCGACACTAGCGGCCGCGTCGGACGCGGTGGCGAGCGCGGCGGCGGCGAGTTTGGGGTCGCGGAAGCTCACCGCCAGCCGGTTGGCCGGGCCGGTGAGGCGCGGGTCGTTGCTGGCCATCAGTTCGGCCGAGAGCGCCGCCCACGCCGGGGGCGCGGTGGCGGTGCGGCGGTCGAGCGCGGTCGCCAGGCCGTTCAGCGCTTGCTCGCGGGTGAACAGGTCTTTCGCGTCGGCGACGAACTGAACGCACAGCGCCAAGTCGTCGGGCTTGCCCGTCGCGGCGAGGCGCTGCATGACTTTGGGCACAATCTGGTCGCGGACGAAGACGTTCGCCGGCGCCTGCCCGGCGAGCCACTTCAGCTCCTCCGCGGCGGGCCGGGACGACTGGTCGGGCTTCGGCTGCCGGGCGATGACTTTCTCGTAGGCGAGCCAGGTAAAGTGCGGGATCATCGCGTCCGTCGCGTCGTCGGCGTGGGCCATGAGGGCGCGCAGCACGGCGGAGACATCGTGCTTCGACCCGAGTTTGACGCACGCGGCGGCGACCTCGCGGCGCACGGCGGGGCTGTCGTCGTCCTCGGCGAGTTTGGCGAGGTGGGCGACGACCCGGTCGGCTTTGATCCCCTCGAAGTCGGCGAGCGCGCGGACCTGGGCGACGCGCGCCGCCGGCCGGTCCTCGGCGAGTTTCGCCGCCGCGTCGAGCCAGAACCCGAGCGTCTGGACTTTGACCCTGGGGTGTATCGCCCGGCCCAGCCCCGCCGTCGCGGCCGGCAACTCCTTGGTGAAGTCGTCGGGCCGCTCGGCCACGGCCTTCACGAACCCGTCGAAGAACGCCACCGACAGCGCCGAGCCGGGGGAGCGCTCGCCCACCAGCCGCAGGGCCGTGCGCTTGACCCACGGGTCGGCCGCGGTCGTGACGAGGCTCATCAGGTCAATGGTAGTCAGCTTGCCGAACCCAGGCAGTGCGGCCGGGGTGCGGCCCTTCAACTGAATCCGGTACACCCGCCCGCGCTCGTAGTCCCAGGCGTCGGCCGCGGCCTGGTGGCACGGGTTCTGGTCGTGCCAGTCGATCAGGTAGATGTCCCCGTGCGGCCCCCACTTCAGGTTAATCGGCCTCATATTCTTATCGGCACTCGTGAGAAAGTCATCGCCCCGACTGGCGGTGTAGCTGCTCCCCGAAGGCTTCAGGATGTTCTGCTTCAGGCTGGTGCCGTGGATGCTGCCGAAGATCACGCTGTTGCGGAAGCGCTCGGGGATGTGCGGCGCGTCGAGGCTAATCAGGCCCGCGTGAGCCCACCCCGATTCCTTGTGGAAGGTGTGGTCGGAGATTTCGTTGAGGTAGCCGTAGGCGAAGGGGTTGGCGCTGCTGCCCGCCTGGCGCTTGTACACACCGCCCGGCACGACGTGGTAGAGGTGCGGGATGACGCAGCAGGCCAGGATGAACTCGCCGTCGGTATTGCGCCAGTCCATGCCCCAGGGGTTCGAGGTGCCCTCGGCATAGGTCTCGAACTTCTTCGTGACGGGGTGGTAGCGCCACACCGCCGCGTCCATCTTGGTCTCGGAGTCGGCCCCCGCGGCTTTGATGTTCGACTTGGTAAAGATGCCCTGCATGCCGTAGAGCCAGCCGTCCGGCCCCCACTGGAAGGTGTTCAGCGTCTCGTGCGTGTCCTGGCTCCCGAAGCCCGATAAGACCGGCTCGATCTTGCCCGGCGTGTCGGCGTTCGCGCCGGTGATGTCGATGGTCCAGAGGTACGGCGGCGCCCCGACGTAGACCTTGCCGTGGCCGACCTCCAGCCCCGTGGCGAGGTCGAACGCCGGCAGGCCCGCCTTGGCGCGCTCCGGCGTCACCGGGAACAGCTTCCCCTCGGCGAATACGGTGCGCTTGTCGCAAGCCCCGTCGCCGTCGGTGTCCTCGAGGATCACGATGCGGTCGCGGGGGGCTTTGCCCTTGGGCGTGCGGCTGGGGTACTCGAAGCACTCCAGCACCCACACCCGGCCGCGCTCGTCGATGCTGAACGCGACGGGGTTCACCACCTGGGGTTCGCCGGCGAACAGCTTGACCTCGAACTCCGGCGGCACGGTCATCTTCGCCACCGTCTCGGCAGGCGAGAGGTACGGCTGGCCCGACGACTGGCGGTTGTCGAAGCCGAACTCTTTTTGCCCGAGCGAGATGGCGGGGGTCAGCGCGACGAGAATCGCGGCGAGCACGGGGAGGCGGGGCATGGGCACCTTCGGGGAGGAGAGGTGTGGGGTGGGCTTATTGTAGCGGGCGGGAAGCGAAGCGACCTCACCCCCCGTCCCCCTCTCCCAGGAGGAGAGGGGGAGAACCCTACTG
>CAXTPM010000611.1:0-3545 GCA_964245865.1 uncultured Fimbriiglobus sp.
GGTCAGCCCGCACGCCACGGTCGCCCCGGCGATCAGTCGGCGATAGTTCAACAGGTAGTGGCGCATCCTACACCCTTCCTCGTGAGAGTCGAGGGCGGCAGTCCTTACCGCCCCCACAGAGTCCGAATCACACTCGTCGGCCCCAGTGCCGGGTGGGCCTGGGGATTGAGCGGCCCGGTGGTCGGCCGGGCGCTCGGGGTTGACACACTTCGCCGCCGGGTCGGCTAGACGCCGGCGGTGATCTTCTCGCCGCGGGGGCGGTCGGCCTCGGCCGGCTCTTTCTCCTTGTCGGGAGACTTCGCCTTCTCCTTCTCAGGAGCCTTTTCCTTCTCGGCGGTCCCGTCGTGCGGGACTTCGCCGAGGTACTTGAACGACCCGTTGGCGAGAACCTGGTAGCGGACCTTCTTCACGCCGTTGGGGGTCTGAATCTGCACGTCGTGGAACACCGGCGGGGCTTCGGGCTTCTCGACCTTCTTGGCCGGCTCGGCGGGCTTCTTGGTCAGCTCCAGGGGCGCGGCCTTGGGCGAGGCGGCGTCGGCGGGCAGGGGCGCGGGCTTCGACTCCTTCTCTTTGGCGCCGAGGAACGACTTCGGGACGTACTGACCGGCCACGAGCTTGCTGGTGAGGTACTTGCCCGTGTGGTCGCGCAGGTTCTCGATGCCTTGGGCCGGGGCGGGCTTGGGGAACTCCTTCATCTCGAACTTGCCGGAGATCACTTCGTCCGAGAGTTCGGTGCCGGCGGGGATGTCCTCGCGGGCCACGGCGAGCTTGACTTTGTCTTTGCTGAGGTCGGCCTCGGTCGGCACGATGTTGCCGTTGTCGTCACGCCGCTCGTCGGCCCTGGGGTCGTCGGCGAGCATCGACCACAGCTCCGCGTCGGTCGGCGGGTCTTTCGAGTAGCTGTTGGGCGACTCCTGGTTGCGCAGCACCAGCCGCAAGGCGCAGTTCTTGGTGACGGCCGCGTGCAGGAGCTTCGACTGGTCGGGCTTGACCGCGAGGCTGATCATGCTCATGGTCGGCACCACGCCCGCGTCGGCGCTGAGGTTCGACTGGCTATCGACGGCGAGAATCAGCATGTCGGTCATGAGCGGCACCACGAAGCCGATGTTCTCGCCGGTGCGGCGGTTCTTCGAGGGGATCGCGGCGAGCACATCAACGCGAGACCCCGGCCCGGCGAAGCCCGACACGCCCTCCTCGAGGGTGCAGCGGATCGACATCATGTTGAAGCCCTTCGGCGGGCTGAGGCTGGCGAACTTCGTCACGTCCTGGGGGTTGAACGTATCCCCCTTGCGGATGGTGCGCGTCGTGCGCTTGTCAGCCAGGTCGTCTTTGACCGCGACGAAGATCGCGGGGACGGTGTCCTTGGTGAACTCCTTGACCTCGACGTACTGGTCGAGGTCTTCCTTTTTCAGCCGCGTGCCGACCGGGAGGTCTTTGGCGGCGACCAGCACGGGGACGCGCTCCTCGGCCTTCGCGGGGCCGGCGCTCAGTTGCGTGGTCAGGACGGCGGCGGCGAGGCCGCACACCACCGCCACCGCCACCAGTAACATGTTCTTCTGCTTCATGGTCGGGGGCCACCGCTCTTCGGAGGATAACGGACGGACAGTCGGCGCGACCCTCGGGCGGTGGCCCCCGCCGCCCACTCCCCCAGCCAAGGGAAAAGTAAGCTAGGCGGCAAAACCGGACACTGCCGAGGATTCGGACGGCGAACCGTAGAACACGATTTCGCCGCCGCAACTCAGAAGCGTCTGAATCCTCACTTCCGTCCTGACTCCCCCAGGCGTTGTGCCCCGGAGTTATCACGCTGCTTGTTTCGGCACGCCCCAGAGTGCCCCTCCAGCTTTTCCGCTCGTACCGATTCGACCACGCTTGCCGAGAGTGCCGTACCGGCAGACTTGAGCGCAGAGGCCCGGAGTTCTCAAAGTGCGGGCGGGATTCCGACACTGTGCGGGAGCTGGGCGAAGCGCTAGGATTGTGCTGGAGTTGACGGCCGAAGTTACCGGGGGAGTGGCGGATGCTCGCAGCAATCATCGGCTCGGCGTTCGCGCCACCTGCCATCGATGGCAAGCAGTCATGAACCGAATCTTGCGGCGGCTCGGCATCGCCCTCGTGTGCGCCCTAGCCGCGCTGGCCGCGCTGGCCGCGCTGGTTCTCCTGGTCTGGCCACCAAGGTCGTCGGCGGTTCGTACGCTGGCCTATTCGGCCGACGGCAAGGCTCTGGTCGTCGCTTACGGGGACCGGATCAGCGGCTTCCTGTGGAAGTCGAGTGACAGCGTCGTCAGCGTCCTCGACGCCGCCGACTTCCGGTTCGAGATCGCCCGGCACCAAGTCGATTCCTTCGCCGGCGGGTTCGTGGCCCTGAAGCCCAGCGGGTTCATCGCCTTCGGCACCTGGGTCGAGCACAATGGCGCCTCCAACAGTCGCGCATTCGCGTGTTACGGCCTCTGGTCCGATGTCGGCCAGGCGCCGTTCCCCGGCGCGACCTGGGGCGAAACCGGCGGGCTTGCTGCATTTGCCCTGAGTCCCGACTCGGCCCTGATCGCCAAGGCTGCCGATAGCCGCTACCTCGATCTGCACTCCTACCCCGGTCGGGAGCCGAGCCGCCTGAAACTCGTGGAAGGCTGGACGCCCGCGCGGCCGTGGCACACACCCGACCGGGAGTCCGACGCCACCGACGACGCCCACGGCCGCATGCCGCTGACGCCCGGCCGGCCGCAGAACGTTCCCGCCAAGGACATGCCCGCCGATGTTTACTGCGTCACCTTTAGTCCCGACAGCCGGTATCTCGTCAGCGGCGGCTACGACCAGAAGGCGCGAGTGTGGGATGTGACCCAGAAGAAGCTCGCCCCCGCGCCGGTCCACGAACTCGGGGGCCACGCCGCGCCGGTGACGAGCGTGCAGTTCGTCGCGGGCGGCGACCTGCTCAGCGTCGATGCCGCCGGGCGGGCCGTTGTCAGGCGCTTCCCCTCCGGCGAGGTCGTGGCCCAGGCGGACCTCGCCGCAGCGCCGGACACCGACGACACCCCCGTGGGCAAGCACAGCGCCGTCGTCGCCCCCGGCGGCAGGAGCTTCGCACTTCTGGACGGCCGCACGGTGCGCGTCTACTCGGCCGACTTGAAACTGGAGTGGCGGGTGCCACTGACGCGCAAGCGCCCCAGTTGCCTGGCATTCGCGCCGGGCGGCAAGCGCCTGGCCGTCGGTTTCGACGCCGACGGGGTCGAGGAGTTCGACACCGAAACGCAAGCGTTGACTCAGGAGCGGACATTCTGAGTCGAACGCCGAAAGCCCGCCGTCCGCGACGGCGGGCTTTCGGCGGGTTGCCGTCTTCAACGGTTCACGCTTCCCCTACACCGCCACGAACATAGTGTACCACAGGTACCCCAGGAACCCCGCGCACAGCGGCACGCCATACGGCAGGCGCCACCAATCTTTGCGCCGCGTGTTCGCCCGCGCGGCGGCTTTCTCCGGGCCTTCGTTCACCAGCACCTTTAGGTCGGTGCCGATCTCCTGGAACGCGAGCAGGTTCTTGTGCGGCTCGCGGCGCA
>CAXTPM010000612.1:0-3538 GCA_964245865.1 uncultured Fimbriiglobus sp.
CGCGACCTGATACAGCGTGACATCGCACCACGGCGGCAGCCGCACCATTAGCGGCACCCCGAGCGCAAGCCCGGCGCACGCCACGAGATGCGGCAGCAACCGCGCCGCTGCCGCCGGAAGCCTCGTCGCACTCCGGCCGGGGCGCGTGTCAAGAACTTGAGTCAATCCGAACCCCAGGAGCGATTTTTCTGGTATTAACTGTTGTATCGCCGCCGACGCCGGTTTACCATAACCACGAGGTTGGGCCGACGGACTTTGGCCCGATCAAGCCCGACGCGGACGGACCCGGCGCCTCACATTACCGCCCCTGCCCTCTGGAACGCCCCACCCGCCAGACCGCAACCGCGCACCCGGACGACTCGACCGCACGCCGGCCCGAGTCGTCCCATTCGGCTCCACCCCTCCCCGGAGTTCCGCGATGGCGACGGCAACTTTAGCCCCACCCCCGACCAGTTTCCCCGTTGCGCCCGCCCCCACCGAGCTGGCGCACCCCTGCACTATCCTGCTGCGCCAGCACGAGCGGCCCGAGTTGCGCGCCCTGAGTGTGAGCGTGTCGCCGTACCAGATCGTTCTCACCGGCCGCGTCACGTCGTTCTACCTCAAGCAACTCGCCCAGGAGTGCGTCCGCCCCGCCGCCGGGGGCCGGCTCGTGGTCAACCGCATCGCGGTGCGGGCGTAACCGGCAGTCCGGTTTTCGCCTTCTGGGCGGGGGGCTGACTTACCCCGCTCAGAAGGCGAACGACCGGAAGCGCCTCACACCAAGTCGGCCCCGCCCCGGTTCTCGTGCCCCGGCCAGCCGTAGTCGCCCTCCTGCTCCTCGACGCCCAACTCGCACCGCGCCGCCTTCGGCAAACTCGTAAACCCTCCCGCCGCGCGGGTCGCCAACAGTACGTCGCGCAGCATGTCGCCGACCGCCTCGACCAGTGGGGCCGAGGCGCCGCCCGGTAGCACTCGGCGCGTGCCGTCCGGCAGAATGAGTGCCAGCGGCCCGTCCTCGACCGCTTCGCACGCCTTGGCCCACTTCGGCCGCTCCAGCACCGTTTCCTCAATATAGTCGTTCCAAACCCCGTCGGGTTCGGCTCCGGGCCGCGTGTCGAACACCAGGCACGCCCAACCGCTCTGGTACAGCTCGAATCCGAAGTCGATGCGCGTCACCGGCCCGCCGTCGCCGGGGCCGTCGTTGGTCGTTGGGTCGAACCCCCGCGCCCGCGCCGCCACGTACTCGGCGAGTTCGGCGAAGTCGGTTCGCAGGTCGAGCTTCTTCACGCCCCGCCCCCCAAAGTCCCATCCGCCGGCAGCCACCCCAGTGCCCCGCACTCGTGACACAGCACCTTCCCGCTGGCCAGGAGCGGAACTTGCCGGCACCGACAATCGACCGCCCCTGCCGGCCGCGCGGGGATCAGTTCCGCCAACTCCGGGAACCGCCGCCCCCAGACTAGCACTCGTAGCACGCTGCTGCAGTCGGTGTGAACCGTCACGTCGTCCGGCCGGTCGGGGTCCGCGCCGACCTGCAAGACCTCGCCGTTCGGCCGCGAGTAGTAGGCCGACCAGAAGTCCCAGTTGATGAACAGCGCCCCCGGCAGCGCCGCCGCGCCATCGACTGCCGCTTGCCGCCGAGCCAGTTCCGCCACGACCTCCGCCCCCGCGCCGACCACGCCATCGCGCCACCTCCCGGATGTGCTACCTCGGCCCCAGCAACTCATCCACGCGCGCCTCGTCCCACACGCTCACCACCTCCCCTGCTATCTCAACGTAGTCCGACATCCGCCCGAAAAACTCGTCCGACGCCACCGTGCTGCGGTCCCCTACGATCACGAGTAGCCGCCGGGCGCGCGTCCACGCCACGTTCGCCCGCCGCACTTCGCCGAGGAATCCGATCTCGCCCTCGAGGTTAGAGCGCACCAGGCTAAACACCACCGCCTCGGCCTCGCGCCCCTGGAACCCGTCCACGCTGCCGACTTCGACGCCCGGCAACAGTGTTTCGAGCAACTCGGCCTGCGCCCGGTACGGCGTGATCACCGCCAGTTCGCCCGCCGTCAGCCCGGCGCCCAGCAGCGCCGCCGCGACCCGTGCCGCCAAAGCCGCCTCCCTCGCGTTCTGCCGGCTGCGCCCGTCGGCCCCCTCGGCCTCGTCGTAGTCGGCCCCGGCGGTGTCGAGCCAGACTAGCGACAGGCGCGTCAAGTCGTTGTCCGACACACGATCCATGTCGGCCAAGCGGTGTCGGGAGACTGATTCGTGACCCGTCAGTCGCCCGCCATAGAACTCCTCGGAACTAAACGTCATGATGGCATCGTGCATGCGGTATTGTATCGTCAAGAGGCGCGACACTGCGTCGCCGTGGCGCGCCAGAACCGATTCCATTAGGCTCAGAGAAAGCCCCTCGTCGGCCGCGCGCTCCGAGACCACCGTTGGCGGCAGTTGGCACGGGTCGCCGGCGAACACCACCTTCTTCGCGCGCAGGAGCGGAATCCACGACGCCGGCTCGGTCGCCTGCGCCGCCTCGTCGATCACCGCGCAGTCGAACGCCGCCGGTCCCAGCGTGTCCGAGTCGATCCCCGTGAGCGTGCCGCACACCGCCGCCGCGCCGGCCAGCACCAAGTCGATGGCCACGCGCTCGGTGCGCCGGGCCAGGTGGAGCAGCTCCTTCGCCTCGGCGCGGAGTGCCGCCTTCTCGCCGGGCGCGGGCTTCTCGCGCGTGAACCGATCCGCGCGGCGGAACAGTTCCTGCGCTTCGCGCGCGTACTTGCGCGACTGCCGGCCCGACGGGTGCGCCTCGACTAGTGCGTCGAGCGTGCGGTGCTGCAACTCGGCCGAGACGCGCGCCGGGTGCCCCAGCCGCACCGCCGCCACGCCCGCCGCCGCGAGGCCGGCCATGAGGTTGTCCACCGACGCGTGACTCGGCCCGCACGCCAGCACCGACTCGCCGCGCGCGACCGCCCGCCGCACGAGTTCCACTAGCGTCGTCGTCTTGCCCGTCCCCGGCGGGCCGTGGATCACCGCCACGTCTTTGGCAGCGAGCGCGAACTCTACCGCCGCGAGTTGCGGGCCGTTCAGCACCGACTCGGAACGCGCGGCCAACGGTTGGGCGGCATCGGCGAAGCGCGGGGGCCGCTCGCCGGCCAACACCGCGCGCAGTTCGGCGAGCCGGTCGCCGGTGGCACTGGCCGCGCGGGCCAGCGCCGCCTTCATCCGCCCCCGCCCGGCGTCGTCGGCCCGCACTTCGAGCCGCCACGTCGCCCCCTCCGGGCGCTCCGGCGCGTCGGCCTCGACCGCGACCTGCACCTGAGTGCGGCCCGCCGCACTGACCACGCCGCGCACGCGCGCCGGCCGGTTGGCGGCGCGCTCGACCAGCCACACCGGAAGCCCCGGCTGCACCCGCCCGGCCGGCCCCGCCCCGATTACTGTGAGTGTGAGGACGAGACGGCCCGCCAACCCCGGCTCCTCGCCGACGAGTTGGTACGATGCCGCCCGCCCGCCCGCCCCGCCGGCGTCGGTCGCCAGGCGCGCCGCCTCGGCCTCGCCTTCGAGATCGACCAGC
>CAXTPM010000613.1:0-1555 GCA_964245865.1 uncultured Fimbriiglobus sp.
CGACGGCGCAGCCGTCGTCGTGTCGAGCGGCGCTGGCGGCGCGTCGGTGTTCGGCACGCGGTTGAGTACCACCCCGGCGCGGAACGACACGCCCTCGCCCTTCTCTAACCCCGGCGGCGTACTGCGCCACGCGGTGCCTGCCTTCACCGAGTCGAAGCCGATCTGGAACAGCTTCGACAACTCCTCGGGGTCGAAGTCGGTGCTGGAGAACGTGATCGGCACCGGCATCGGCACGGCCGCGAGGTGGTAGCGCATCCCGGTGAGCACCGCGACGGTGTAGATGCCTGACAGGTCGCCGCGCGTCTGCACGTACAAGAGACTCGACACGCTCGAACTGAGGATGCGCAGCGCCCGCGCCCGCACGGGTTCGGCGTCGGCGTAGAGTTTGCCGGCGATAATCAGGTACACGTCGGTGTTGGCGAGGCTAGTGGCCCCCGCGTCGGAGCGGTTGGCGACCGGCACCCACGGCGGGCGGAAGAAGATCGCCGCGCTCACTCCGCCATCAACGTGGCGCTCCTCGAACACCTGGTTGCCGATCTGCACGGGGATGCGCACCGGCGGGAAGAACCCCGGAATCGACGCACTCGCCAGGATCACGTTTTGGAACAGTTCCAGGGCTTCGGGCGTGTTGCGGCTGGCGATGGCGCCCAAGTCCCAGATCACCTGCCGGCGCCCGTCGAGGTCGGTGGTGCCGACGTACAAGCGGCGCCCCTTGGCGTGCTCGGCCGCGACTTCCTGGAGCAGCGCCGGGGTGACGCTCTCCTGGAGGCGCGCGACGAACGGGGCGTTATCGACGAACCCTTCGCCGAAGATTGCCTTGAGCGACTTGCGGAAGCGGAACAGGTCCGACTGGCGGATCATGGTGTACATGCGCCGCAGCTCCTCGTCGCGGCTCGGCCCGAGGAACGCCAGGGGGGCGATTAGCGCTCCGGTGCTGATCCCCGTGACGACATCGAACTCCGGCCGGTCGCCCCGCGCGGTCCACCCGAGCAGAACGCCGGCGGTGTACGCCCCGTAGCTGCCGCCGCCGGAGAGGCACAGCACCGTCTTCTTAGGCGCCGTCGCCGCGCCGGCCCTCTGGCGCTCGGAGCGCAAGCGCTCGGCGATCTGGTACAGCGACTCGTCGCTGAGCACCCGGCGCGCGTCGGCCTCGGCGACGGGGTCGATCAGTTCGGAGGGCTTGATGCCCGCGCTGACCGGCGTCGGCGGGCGGGTGAGTTGCTCGACGCGGCCGAAGCAGCCGACCGCCAAGAGCGGCAGGGCCACCAGGACGAGCCGCGCGGCGAAAAGACGGGGCATGGCGCGGGACTCCCGGCGACTCGGCAGCGGACGAGGCTGGGAGATACCAGGAGCGGGCGGCGGGTGCAAGGGGAACGGCGCGGCGCCCTCGTCAGCCCAGTCGCCGCGCCACTAGGGCAATCAGCGGCGCCGCCACCAGACTCGGCCCGAAGACGTACAGCCAGACTAGCCACTCGCCGTCGGTGCCGAACACCGGGTTGGTGGCGAAGAAGCCGCTCCACGCCCCGACATACGACGCGGCCATGAGGATCAGGTG